>CAYZFW010000018.1:0-14550 GCA_964477615.1 uncultured Phycisphaeraceae bacterium
CCCGGCCCCGGCCCCGGCCCCGGCCCCATGAGGGCATCCCTCCGAATCTGTGCTCTGTGCTTTGTGCTCTGTGCTCTGTGTTTCTGGCTACTTCGAACCCCGACGCTTCGCTCTCGCCTCGTTCACCAGCCGCAGCGCCTCCGCGATCGACCGATCCAGATCATCGTTCACCAGGAACGCGTCGTACGACCCGCACCGCTTCGCCTCGGCGATCTCTTCCCGCGCCAAATTGAACCGTCGCTGGATCACCTCCTCCGCCTCGCGCTTCCGCGCCCGCAGACGCCCCAGCAGCACCTCCTCGCTGGGCGGCAGCACGAACAGCGCGAACGCCGCCGGCATCTGCCGCTTCACGCTCTTGGCCCCTTGCACGTCGATCTCCAGGATCATCAGCCGACCCCGCGAAAGCTGCGCCTCGACCGGCCCCCGCAGCGTGCCGTAGCGGTTCCCGGCGTACACCGCCGTCTCCAGAAACTCCCCCGCCGCCTCCCGGCGCAGGAACTCCTGCTCGCCCAGGAAGTGGTAGTCCACGCCGTCGACGTCGGCATCGGTCTTGGGGCGCGTGGTGGCCGACACGCTGAACACCGCGTCGGCGATCGACCGCTCAACCGCCCGCGTGATGGTCGTCTTCCCCACGCCCGACGGGCCGGAGATGATGAGCAGCATCCCGTTATCGGTGTCGGTGGCGAGGCGGTGCGCGGGTGTAGGGGGCGGGTCGGGGGGCTGATCGGGGGGCGGTTTCGAAGGCATGGGGAGAAAATGATACAGGTCGGCCCTGCGCGTGCTTGGATCGCATCCGTGCCGATGTGTGCCTGTCGCCGCGGATGTCGGCGACGCACCCGGCGCGGACGGTGCACTTGGTGTGTGCTCCGCAGGCGCTCGCCGACGAGCGTTTGCCCCCTCCGCACGCACCAAGGGGGCCAACCCGGGCCCTCCGGGAGACAGCGGGTTGGCCCTCTTGGGCCGTCGTCTCGCGGATGGACACCCTTTGGGCGCGCACGCTGCCTGTGGACAACTGAAATCCGGGAAATCGTGCAACACGCCGAAGTGCCTGCGCCATCGGGACTTGCGCCGCCAGCATTGAAAGTCTGTTGCCGGAAGTGCGCGCCCAATCGTGGGCGCGGGGGGATAAGGGGAGAGGGTGTTCGCTTTCTCTCGTGCGTGATCGCATCGCAGGACCCACCCACAACACACGCATCGCCCCGAGCCAACGCCAAACTTCCAACCACCACGCCGCCCGACATCCGACCACTATGTTCAACCTCAGGAGAAAGAGGGGGGTCCGCGCATTTTTGAATCTGACGGCCGATGCGCTCTGCGCGTCCCGCACAGGAATCGCGATCAACGCAGCGCGCTCATCAACGTGCTCGCGCCGGGGGATCGCGCCGGAGGGATGGCCGGGTGCACGCCGGGGCGTCATGGCCACGCGGTGGTGGTCGCCGTCTCCGCCCGCGCCGATCTGCCTCACTCGGAAGGGGCCATCGGCTTGCCCGCGATGGCTTGGCGGGCCTGCGGGGGTCAGACCACGTCACCCCGCGATGTCGTTCAGCGCACGCCACCCGTCACGAAAGCAAGAGGGCCAACCCACCCCCTGCCGGAGACAGCGGGTTGGCCCTCTTGAGGCACGGGTGCTTGTGTCACGCGCAGCGCCATCCCCCGACCATCCCCCAAACCCGCGGATTTGAGCCGCGAACCCTTCGCCCCTATCATTCTCTCCCCACTTTTCCGGGCACCTTTTCTTCGACCGCACCAACAGGGAGCACCCGCGTCATGGCCCACGACCCGCTCGACACGATCATCGGCACCGGTTCCGACGCCGCCGTCATGCGCGGCGACCCGGCCCGTGCATCCAAGCACCTCGCCGCGGGCGACAAGTTCCGCGCCGCCGGTGAGCGTGGCGAGGCGATCGTCGAGTACCGGCACGCCGTGACGGCCGACCCGACCAGCACCGATGCACTGTTCCGCCTGGCGTTCGAGCTCGACCTCGCGGGCGAAGAGGACGAGGCGATCTCGCTGTACGAGCGCTGCGTCTCGCGCATCCCCGCGCCGATGAACGCGCTCATGAACCTCGCGGTGCTCTACGAGGACCGCGGCGACTACGTCCGCGCCGAGAAGTGCCTCAAGCAGGTCCTTGACACCAACCCCAACCACGAACGCGCCCGCCTGTTCATGAAGGACGTGCAGGCCTCGCGCGGCATGAGCTTCGACGAGGAAGCCGACCGCGACGTCGCCAAGCGCAACGCCATGCTCGACACGCCGGTGACGGACTTCGAGCTCTCCGTCCGCGCCCGCAACTGCCTGAAGAAGATGAACATCCGCACGCTGGGTGATCTGCTCCGCGTCACCGAGGCGGAACTGATGGGCTACAAGAACTTCGGCGAGGCGTCGCTCATCGAGATCAAGGAGATGCTCACCGCCCGCAACCTCCGCCTGGGCCAGGGGCTGGAAGAGCAGCACCGCCGCGTCCGCAAGGAGGTCTACGACAAGCTCCGCGGCAGCGGCAACGAGGTGGCCCTCAGCCGCTCGGTGGCCGACCTGGGCCTCAGCGTCCGCGCCCGCAAGGCGCTGCAGCTGCTGGGCATCATGACCCTGGGCGACCTCGCCGCCCGCACCGAAGCGGAACTGATGGGCGTCAAGAACTTCGGCGCCACCAGCCTCGACGAGGTGAAGATCAAGCTCGCCGAGAACAACCTCTCGCTGCGGAAGCTGGCGTTCTGATTTCGAATGACTCTTCGACTCTGGATCGTTGTCATGCTGCAAATCGATTCCGAGTCCTGGCTGGCATTTGAAGACGACCTTCGCACTTTCTTCGATCAAACACCGCTTGAAAGGCGCCGCTTTGTTTTCCGAGGTCAGGCTGATGCGTCGTGGGGGCTGGATTCGACGATCCAGCGGCTTGCACGAACGCATGCAGAGCTTGACGTTCAGTCTTTCTCACGCAGGCTCATCGAGCAGTTCAAGATCGAGAGCGCCAAGGCACCCACCGAAGTTCCGGCGCTCGACGACGAGGATGCTTGGGCGCTTCTTGCCCGTCACCATGCGCTGCCTTCGCCCATCCTCGATTGGACCCGATCACCCTACATCGCCCAGTTTTTCGCGGCGGCGGACGAGATTCACGGAAACTCGAATGCTCCAGCACGCAGCGCGGTGTGGGGATTGGACTTGGGCGCACTGGACAAGATTCCCTACTTTGCATTTCGCCCTTTCTCTGTTATCGACAAGCCGTCGCTGATCCAACGCAATCCGCGTGCGGTGGAGCAGCAATCGGTGTTTCTCGCGGTGTGGAAAGACTGGGAGTCAGTGCTGGGGGACGATCTGATTCGGTGGACCTATCCGGCCAAAGACCGGCATCGGGTCTTGGTCCGCCTAGAATCCATGGGAATCACGCATGCTTCGCTGATGCGGACTCTGGACGCTGCCGCGAGAACCGCTCGCTGGCGCGCCGCCGCACTAGAAAGGGATAACGACGAATGAACGACGCTGCCAAAGAGTTCTTCAGTCGAGATGATGCGATGAGCGAAGCAGACCTGGTCCTGATCCGGGCCTATCGCAAGCAGGGCGTTTTGGTGGACTGGCTCCCCTACAGCAAGGAGTTCGAGGCGATTTTCTCCGAGGTGCAAGAAAGTGGCGACACCCGGGATCGGGGCCAGATTTACCGCCGACTTCTGAATCTCCGCAAGTCCGGGCGTCTCCCCCCGGTCCAACTCGGCATGACCGGCTGATCGAACAACTCTTCACTGAGGCGGATGATGCGACCATCATTGATTGTGGTGACGTGCTTATCGCTGGCCGTGCAAGCAGCTCGGGCTGCCGATTCGACCATCCCCTTCCCCCACCCCGTCATCACCGAGGTGCTCTTTGATGTTCCCCCAGCCGCCGCGGGCGATGCCACCGGCGACGGGGCCCGCGAGGCCAACGGCGACGAGTTCGTCGAGCTCTTCAACCCGCACCCCAGGCCCATCAACCTCAAGGGCTACCGCGTGGTGAACCGTCTCGCCGTGGGCGACAAGTCCGCCTCGCGCGGGTTCGCGTTCACGTTCCCCGCGTGCGAGGTGCCTCCTGGGGGTTTGGTGGTGCTGTTCAACGGGCAGGATTCGACGGTCGCCGGCCCGGTGGGCACCGCCGCCGCGGCACCGCCCGCTGCGAACCCGAACTTCAACGGGGCGCAGGTGTTCGTCGCCAAGAGCGGGAAGTCCAAGCCCACCGGTTTCAAGAACGAGGCCGACTGCGCCGTGCTCGAATCGCCCGAGGGCAAGCCCGTCGATGTCGTGGTGTGGGGCCAGCCCGACCCGCCCGCGCCCGAGGGCGCTCTCCGCACCCAGAGCGTCAAGGCCCGCCCAAAGGGCAGCGTGCAGCGTCTCAGCGCCGACGCCACGCTCCAGCCGCATCTCTCCATCGATTCCAAGCCCTTCAGCCCCGGCGTGATGCCGGCCTTCGGCGGGAGCGCCAGGCCACCCGAGAAGCCCTCCCAGAAGCAGGGCGACAAGCCCGGCGAGGCCGAGGACCCCGGCCGCTGAGCGTGCCCCCATCGCCTTGAAGGTCTGAGAAAATCGGCTCGGCCCGCGTGGCCCGCCGGGAGGTCGTGGTCGCAGCCCATCTCTTCCCCGGGGGCGAAGCCAGCCCGGAATCCCCTGAAAAGGCAGCCCAGCGCCCCGATTTGCGGCCCGGGGCGTTGGCGGCGCGCTTCACTCTGATGGGTGCGGTTCATACTATTGGCGATGCCCCCGCGCTCCTCCAACTCCGCTTCCGCGACCCTCGCCCCCAAGCCAAAGACGAAGGCCCCGGCCCCCGCCGTGGCGGTCCAGGCGAGCGCGGTCCCGACGCCGAAGTCGCCGGTTGCCGTCGCCGCCACCAACGGCTCGGCGTCGATCCGCTTCCAGCGCACCCGCGCGGCGCACAAGGACGAGACGGCGGAGGACTACGTCGAAGCGGTGGCGCAGCTCATCCTCGAAGCCGGCGAGGCCCGCGTGGGCGAACTCGCCCGCATCATGGGCGTCAGCCACGTGACCGTCAGCAAGACAGTCGCCCGCCTCGCGGAGCGCCGCCTGGTCAACGCCCCGGCGTACAAGCCCATCACGCTCACCCCCGCGGGCCGCAAGCTCGCCGAGCGCGCCGCCGAGCGGCATGTCGTCGTGCTCGCGTTCCTGCGCAAGCTCGGCGTGCGCGAGGAGCAGGCGCAGATCGACGCCGAGGGCATCGAGCACCACGTCTCGGGCGCGACCATCGCGGCGATGCAGCGCTGGCTCGACGGTGCCGTCAGCCGCGGGGCTCGTGATCAGAACGCGGCGTAAGCCTGTGAGCGAAACCCCTTCAACCCGCGCGACCTTCCGCGAGCGCCACCGCCTCACGCACAAGCGCGAGTTCGACGCCGTGTACGCGGGAAAAGCACGCAAATCGCCGACGATGCCGTCTCACACCGACGCGCCGCCCGCCGCGGCTCCCGGGGGTGTGCCGTTCACCGTCTTCGCCATCCCCAACACCCTGGGGCACAGCCGCCTGGGGCTGAGCGTGGCCCGGCGCATCGGCAACGCGCCGCAGCGCAACACCTTCAAGCGGCGCATCCGCGAGGCGTTCCGTCTTTCCCGCGACCGGTGGGACGGTGCCCCCGGCGCGATGCATCTCGATGTGGTCGTGAACGCCCTGCCCCACACGCCACGCTCGATGCACACCTACGCGGCGATGCTGTCGTGGTGCGTTCAGGAACTCACCGCCCTGCACACCAAGCGGGCACTGCGGGCGAGGCGGCCCACGGGGAACAGCGTGATCGATGGGCCTCCCGCCGATGCCGCCTGACCCCGCCATCCGTCCCTCGCGCTGGCGCGTGGTGAACGCGCCGTTTCTGGCCCTCATCTGGTTCTACCGGATCGCGCTGGGGCCCTGGATGGGCGGGCACTGCCGGTTCCATCCGTCGTGCAGCACCTACGCGCTGGAGGCGTTCCGCACGCTCAACCCGGCTCGGGCACTGTGGCTCACCGCGCGCCGCCTGCTGCGTTGCCACCCCTGGGGCGGCTCGGGGTACGACCCTGTGCCGCTTCCACCGGAAGACGGAACCCATGTCGAGCGGGCGGGTCCAAGTACCGGCCCCGACGAGCGCGCTGCGCACGGGCACCACGGCTCATCGTCCGCCGACGCCTCGGCCCGTTGAACCGACGCCGGGCCCGGCGAATCTGGCTCAACCGCAAGCCCGAATGACCCGATGGCGACGGTTCTCAGCCATCTTCGCATCATTTCGCGCCATTTTCGCGCTTTTTCAATCATCTGCAGGCTGGGAGAAGGCGAAAGTTAGCGTACGCTAATCCGGTCGCCGATACACCCGTCGCCCAATCGATCTTCATCCCCGCGTCCCTCCCACCCGACGCCCATATGACCCGCCTTCCCAAGGAAGAACGCAAGGTCCAACTGCTCGACTCCGCCGCGGCACTGTTCGGCTCGCGCGGGTTCCAGGGCACCACCACGGCCGATCTGGCCCAGGCGGCGGGTGTCACCGAGCCCATCATCTACCGCCACTTCCGGAACAAGAAGGACCTCTTCATCGCCGTGATCGACCGGGCCGGGGCCCAGACGCTGGCGATGTGGGACCGGCAACTTCGGACCTCGCGCAATCCGGCACAGCGGCTGCGTCGGCTGATCGGGGCCAACCCCATGGTCCGCGACCGCGGGCGTGGGGCCTACCGCGTCATTGTCCAAGCGACGATGGAGATCGGCGACCCCGACATCCTCGCTGCCCTGCAACGCCACATCGCGGCGTTGCACGAGTTTGTGACCCGTGAGGTGCGGAAGGCGCAGGAGAACGGCGACGTCTCCAAGGCGTTCAGCCCTGAGATCACCGCGTGGACCCTGATGCACCTGGGGCTTGGGTACGGAATCCTGGCGCCGCTGGGGATCCCGAACCACGCCGTGGATGAGAATCAGGTGCGTGTTCGTGATCTGGTTGCCCGGCTGATGCTGGGGCCGGGAGCGGACGATGACAGCGGTGCCGACGGCGAGGAGCCTCCGGGCTAGAGAGGCTTGGGCGGGGACGGCTCGGGTGCTACGCTGCGCCCGGAAAAAGCGTCCCGTTTCGCCGCGAATCACCGATCAATGGTGTCCTATGCGCCCGCACGAACAGCCCGCCGAATCGTCTCTCGACGCCCTGCTGAGCGCCCATGATGCGCGGGAGGCGGCGGACGCGCTGCGGCATGGGCTTTCGCGCCGTGAACTGATCGAGCGCGGGCTGCTGGGCCTGCTGATGGCCGGCGGCGTGGCGACGCTGCTGTCGGGTTGCTCATCAGGCAACAAGGGCGGTTCCGCTCGCATGGCGCAGCTGCCCAACACCAAGTGGCCGATGGAGGACGTGGGCCGCGAGCAGTACAAGCCCACCCCAAGCCCCTTGCCCAAGAACAACACCGTGCGCCCCGAGCCGCCCGACAACGGGATGGTGATCCCGCGCAGCGCGTGGGCCGGGGGCTCGCCGATCATGAGCCGGATGAACCGGGCCGACCGCGCGTTCTTCAAGATCAGCGTGCACCACGACGGCATTGGGGCGTTCACGACCACGTCGCGCGACGCCGCGGCACGCCGGCTGGAACAGATCCGCCAATCCCACCTCAACCGCAAGGGCGAGCCCTTCGGCGACATCGGGTACCACTACCTCATCGACCCCGCGGGGCGCGTGTGGCAGGGTCGCGACACGTCCTGGCAGGGCGCCCACGTCGCCGGGCAAAACCCGGGGAATCTGGGCATCTGCATGCTGGGGAACTACAACCAGCAGCAGCCCAACGGGGCCCAGCGCGCGTCGCTCGACCGCTTTGTGCGGACTCAGATGTCGTACTACGGCATCGGGATCAACCAGGTCCGGACGCACGGGGAACAGGCCAAGACCGAGTGCCCCGGCCGCTCCCTGCAGATGTACATGAACGACACGCGCCGTCGTGGGATGGCCGCGACGGCGTAACGCGGACGCCCGTTGAGCCCGCGGCCGTCAGTCTTCGTCGGCGGCCTCGGCGTCGCCACGCTCTTCGAGCCATTTCATCTGGATCGTTTCGAGGATCTTCTCGTTCACCGGGTGCCCGGGCCGCTCCGCGAAGCCCGGCAGGGCTTTCACCAACTCACGCAGATCCGTGAAGCGCACCGACAGCGGGTCGCGCGAGGGATGGGCGTCCGCCAGTTCCTCGGCGATGCGGTCGACGTCGAGCCAGTGGTAACTATTGCCCATAGTGCGCGCTCCCGAATGCGATGCAGCACATCCTAGTGCGGGCACGCAAGGGAGCCGGGCCTAGCAGCCGGTGCCGAACTGGCCCAGGAACGCCGTGAGATCGGCGGTGTTCACGGCTCCGTCGAAGTTCACATCTCCCGGCGCGCCCGCGGCCCCACTGAACCCGAACCAGCCGAGGAACTCGACGAGGTCGGCGGTGTTGACGTTGTTATCGCGGTTGAGGTCGGCGTGGAGGAGGCAGTTGCCGCGGTAGATGAGTTGGATGCCGTTCATGCCGGAGCGGTAGTTGGCGCCGAACTCGCCCGAGTGGGGGTTGAGGCGGCCGTCGGAGACCTGGACGAAATGGCGTGCGTGGGTGACGCCGAAGCGAAGATCGCCGGGCCAGGCGCCGCCGACCCACACGGCATCGGGCGTGGCGAAATCGGCGCGGAGTCGGTTCTGTCCCGCGGGGTTGTCGGGGTCGATGCCGTAGGTGATGACCTCGTACCAGCCGGACTGGAGGTTACGGAAGAAGAGGCAGAGGTCGACGGGGTTGTTGGTGCTGACGAACATGTCGTCGAGCAACCGCTGGTTGTTCCCGATCGTGCCCTCGATATTGAATTCGATGAGGTGCGAGCCACCGATGCAGAAGACCGTCACGGGCGACGGCGCGCCATCCAGGCCGACCAGTGGGAATGTCTGCGAGTTGGGCATGGCCCCGATGACGTTCCATTCACCGGCCAGCCCCGCGCCGGCGAAGGAGGCCGAGGGGCCGGTGCCGGGTGTGCCGAAGTCGATGTTGATCGATTGTCCGGATGCCGACCGGGTGCCCGCGACGATGCAGACCGCGGCCAAGGCGATCGTGATGCGTGTGGTGTCCATCGTCGCGCTCCTTCGGGTGTGGGTTGGCGGAATGTCCAAACAACACGCTACCGGGAAGAACTCGCGTTCCGTATCCCCCCGACTGGCCAAATCCCAAGTTTGGGCTGAAAAGGCGAGGCGATCGGCACTCCCTTCGTGCCTCCGTGCCTCCGTGCCTCGATGCCTTCCCCGATCAGTGCGGCACTTCCTTCACAGCGTTGCGGTTCCACGCCGGGACTCGGACCACGATCGGCCCGTCACCCTTAATCACGCACTGGCACGAGAGTCGGCTGTTGCGCTGCAGGCCGGGGGCCTCCTCGACGCGGTCCTCCTCGGCCTCGACGGCCTCGGTGAGTTGATCCATGCCCTTCTCGATGTAGACGTGGCAGGTGGAGCAGGCGCAGACACCGCCGCAGGCGTGCTCGATGTTCACGCCGCCCTCGACGGCGACCTCGAGCAGGTGTTCGCCCTTGGCGGCCATCATGGACCACTCGGACTTCTCGGTGCCCGTGAGGCCCTCGGGGTCTTCGAGGATGAAGGTGACGGGGACGGTCTCGGGGCCGTGGTCGTGGTTGGAGTGTCGGAGGTGCATTTCGGGGGAGTTTAGGCGGGGGACGCGGCGGGACGCCGCTGGAAAACAGCAGAGCAGCAGAGCAGCAGAGCAGCAGAGCAGCAGATTCGGAATCGCCGTGAAGGGTCTTGTCTACTCCGGGCATCCTGGCCATGATCCGATTTGCTGTTCTGCTGTTCCGCTGCGATGTGCCCCCGCCGCGTTACCATCCCCTCGCCCATGCCCTCACCCGCCCCTGTGCTCTCCATCGTCGCCCCCGCTCACAACGAGCAGGACAACATCGACCGGCTGGTTGAGGAAGTCGGCCGCGCCGCGGCGGTCACCGCTGAGGCGCTGGGGGCGTCGGGGACGGACTATGAGTTCGTAATCGTTGATGACGGATCGACGGACGCCACCCGGGCGAAGATCGCGGCTCTGATGCCGGGGCGGCCTTGGCTTCGATGTGTCGCGATGACGAACACACCACCGGGCAAGGGCAACGGCCAGTCCGCGGCGTTCCACGCGGGGTTCCGCGCCTGCCGCGGCGCGTGGGTGGGCGTGCTGGATGCCGACCTGCAGAACGACCCGGCGGACTACGTGGCGATGGCCCACCTCTTGATGCGCGAGAACGCCGACATGGTGCAGGGGGACCGATCACGCAACCGCAACGACAACGTCGTCCGGCGCGTCGGATCGTGGGTGGGGCGGAAGTTCCGAGGGTGGATTTTGGGCGATTCGATCCGCGACACGGGCTGCTCGCTGCGGCTGATGCGCCGTGAGATCGCCGTGCGGCTGCCGCTGGAATTCCGGGGGATTCACCGGTTCATCCCGGTCTCGGCGCGGCACATGGGGTACAAGGTGGTCGAGATGCCCGTGAGCCACCGGGCCCGTGTCGCGGGCGAGACGAAGTACGGCATGGGCGTTCTGACGCGGGCGATCCCGGGGCTCGTTGATTGCTTCGCGGTGCGGTGGATGAGCAAGCGTCGGCGGCCGGTGACGAGCGAAGAGGTCGGCGGGACAGGGGGCACGCCGTGAAGTGGGAGCCCGCGGCGGCGATGGTGGCGGTGGTTGCGCTGGGGGCGTGGCTGGTGTGGGGGCCGCCGCGGGTGGGCGGGGTGGAACTGCGCGAGGGGGCACGGCTGGTGGAATACCAGTTGGGCGATGTGCGCGGGATCGTCGAGATTGTGGAGCCGGATCCGAGCGGCGCGAGCGTACTGTCGTCGGGTTTGGGTTCGGGCACGGGGGAAGCGACGTTCCGGTTCATCTCGCGCGACGGCTCCGTCGGCGCGGTGCTGTCGAAGGCGCAGTTTGCGAGCGACTTCGGGCAGGAAACAGCCGACCGCATCGCGGCGAAACCCTCGAACCCGCTGTTCAAACTCCTCAAGATCACGAGTTGGCAGAACGTGCTGTGGGTGCTGCTGGGTTTGGGGGGTCAACTGCTCTTCTCGGCACGCATGCTGCTGCAGTGGGTCGCCAGCGAGAAGTCCGGCAAGAACGTGATCACCGTGAGCTTCTGGTGGATCAGCCTCATCGCCGGCCTGATCCTGTTCACGTACTTCGCGTGGCGTCAGGACATCGTGGGCGTGCTTGGACAGAGCACCGGGCTGGTGGTGTACGCGCGGAACGTGAAACTGCACTACAAGAATCTCCGGCGCGAACAGCGTCAGGCCCAGCGGAGCGCGGCGGGGACCGGCGCAGCGGAACCCACAGAAGACGCTGTCAACCCGGGCAACGACCCCGATCCCTCGGCGGTGCCGATGGTGGAGATGCCCAAGGACACGGGCACCTCACGCTGAGGCCCACGCGTTCATGATCGCCTCACATACCTCGCGCACCGCACCGTGCCCGCCCTGTGCCGCTGTGACCACGCGGGCCGCGGCCTTGCACGCCGGGTAGGCGTCGTTCACGGCGATGGGGAGCGCGGCCCAGTTCATGCACTCGACGTCGTTGATGTCGTTGCCGACGTACGCGACCTGCTCGCGCTTCACGCCGCGCTCGGCGGCGAGCCGCTGCAACGCCGGGAGCTTGTTGTCCACGCCCTGGTGGCACTCCAGCTTTAGTTTGCGGCAGCGCGCCGCGACAACGGGGTTCACTTCCTTCGAGAGCACGAGCATGGAGAACGCGGGGTCCAGGGCGGGCGTGCGGGCCGCCGCGGCCTTGCGGAGCATCTCGATGCCCATGCCGTCTGAGCGGTTGCACAGAACGCCTTCGGTGCCGTCCTGCATGACGAGCACCTGGTTGTTGGTCATCACGCCGTCGAAATCGAACACGAGCATCCGCATAGCGGCCCAGGCTTCGCGCGGGGGCGAGTTACTCCCTCGGACACTTCGATCGTCCGGACCGCTCGACGCGTTGTTGGAGACGATTGTTGGGTGGAACATCTGGGACATCGCGGTGGTCATGTCGTGGCCGATGCCAGCGATCCATGGTCATTGCGCGAGGCAGAACTCCGCCGCGCATGTGCGAATCGTACCAGAGGAGTTCGATCCGAGGACAACGGACGCGCTGGGTCGGGTGCGGCTCGGACGTGAATGAAAAAACCCGAGCAGGGTGCTCGGGTGTTGTGGTTGTTTGAGTTGGTGCCAGGAGCGTGGTCCCCGGCACCTCGCCGCTCACTGCCCCACGATGTCGCCCTTCATCGAGGTGACGATCGCGACGAGTTCCGCCGCGTCGGCGTCGGCGACCTTGAACTTCTTGAGGCTCATGACGAGCTGGGCGGCGAGGGCGTTGAACTGCGCCTCGGTGATGTTCATGCCCTTGTGGGCGGTCTTCATGTCGCGCCCGGAGTACTTCTGCGGGCCGCCGGTGGCCTCACCGATCTGTTCGACGAGGAGCTTCTTCAGGCGCGCAACGCCCTCGGGGGTTGCCGTCCACTCCTTGCCTTCGCCCTTGCGGGTGAAGTTCACGTTGGGATCGCCGGCGGAGTTGTTGACGAAGTCGTCCACCACGGCGGTAATGGCGGCCTCACCGCCCAGACGCTGGTACAGCGACTTGCCCGAGGCCTTGCTTGCCGCTTTGGTGCCGGTGGACGAGGACTTGGACGACGAGTTGCACGCCGCGAGGTGCGACGCGCCCGCGACGAGGGCAAGCGAGACGACGAGGGCGAGGGACTTGCTCATGGGTTTCTCCAGGGGGGGTTGTGTCGTGCGTGGGTTGGACAATGTTCGGTCCAATGCTGACAAGCCGGGACCGACCGCGCGGGGCCAAAGCACCCCGCGAGGTGGGGATATCGGACTCCGGCGTCCGATTGGGTCGGGTTTTTGGGTTCTCGTCGGCGGCGCTACGACGGGGGGACCATCGCGGCGGCGTTCACGAGTGCCCGGATCACGTCGTCACCGCCACGCGGGTCGGCGGTGCGTTCGGGGTGCCACTGAACACCGAGATAGAACCACCGCCGGGGATCGGTGACCGCCTCGATGACCCCGTCGTGAGCCCGCGCGAGGACTTTCAGGCGGCCAGGATCGAGCACCGCCTGATGGTGCCAACTGGCGACCGGCACCCCTTCCGCCGGGAGACGGATCGTTGGCTTGGAATGCCCTTCCGCGACGGGTGCGGGGAACACCGGGTGGGCGTTGTCTTTGGTGTGGTCCGCGTGGGTGGGCGTGTCGTCCGGCAGGTGCTGGTTCAGCATCCCGCCCGCGTGGAGGGACATCATCTGCATCCCCAGGCACACGCCGAGGACCGGCATCGCGGCGTCGGCGTCGAGGGCTCGGAGCAGCGCCTCCTCGAAGCGCTGCCGTTCCGGAGCGACGGTCTTGGCGCTGGGGTGGGTGGGCTGGCCGTACGCCTCGGTGCGGGGGTCGTCGCCGCCGGTGAAGAGGAACCCGGTGAAGCGCTTGGCGTATTCGCGGGCGATCTCATCAGCGTCTTCGCCGAGGCCCGGGACGGGCAACACGACCGGCAGCCCGCCGCAGCGGAGCACCGCGTCGGTGTACGCACGCCGGGCGCGGCTGTCCTTCTCATCCACGGAAGCAGTGACGGCGATGAGGGGGCGGTGCATGGGGATGGGGAGAGAAATGGCAAATCGCAAATGGCAGATCGCAAAGCACAAAGCACAGAACACAGAGCACAGAGCACAGATTCGGATCGGCGTGGCCGTGCGTTGCCGAGAATCGCTGATCGACTGACCTGATGCGCGGTCCCCGGTGCCTTCTTGCTCCTCACTTCTTCCCGATGCGTGCCTCGGTGAACTGGCGGATCGACAGGCGGACCTGTTCCATCGCCGCGGTGCGTTGGTCCCATCCCTGGGGCTCGATGGTGACACCTTCCAACTGCTTGTACGACACGAAGAAGTGCTCCACCTCACGGAGGAAGTGCTTAGGCACGTCGTCGAGCTCCTGGAACTCGGCGAACAGCGGGTCCGAGTTCGGCACCGCCAGCACCTTGTAGTCACCCGAGCCGCGGTCGAGCATCTTGAACCCCCCCACCACGCGGGCCTCGATGAGGCAGCCGCTGAAGGTCGGTTCATTGACCATGACGAGGATGTCGAGGGGGTCGCCGTCGTCGGCGAGGGTCTGGGGGATGAGGCCGTAGTCGCCGGGGTAGTGGCTGGCGGAGTAGAGGTAGCGGTCGAGTTTGATGAACCCGGTTTTCTTGTCGATCTCGTACTTGTTCCGCTTGCCCTTGGGGATCTCGATGATGCAATTGACCACGCCGGGCGTGTCGGTGCCGGGGTGGACGTGGACGAGTCGGCGTGGGTCAAACAGCATCGGGCGGCAGTGTAGCGGGCGGGCACGGGCGGGCTGCTACGGCACGATCTCCTCGACCTGTCCCTCGCCCTGCTCGGCCCGCCGGATGTAGATGGTCTTGCCATTCTGTGCCCTTCGCCCGCCATCGATGCACTCGACCACCACCTGGCCCACCTCTCGCGGGCGGAGACACATCGATCTCGGCACGGTCGCCTCATCGAACGCGGAGCGGAGCAGTTCCGTCTCGACGGCGCCGGGTGCGACGCAGAACGCACGGACAC
>CAYZFW010000019.1:0-619 GCA_964477615.1 uncultured Phycisphaeraceae bacterium
AGTCCAGCAAGGGCCGAAGCGCCGCGAGCGCCTCACCCAGCTTCTCTTCCGCAGCCATGTCCGTGACGAGCACGTCGGCCCCCTGCTCGACCAGCCAGCGCGTTACACCCAGCCCGCCCCCGAAGTGGCCCAGCCCCATCACAGTCACGCGCTGACCAGCAAAGTCCCTCATGCGATCCTTCCCAGGTACGTCGGCTCTCCGAGCCGACATCTCGTCTCACCGCTCAAACCCGCACGATCCAACCAAAGCCGCCCGAGTGTATCGGCGTACACTGAACTCATGCTCGCTCGCGGCATCTCGCTCGCCGACAAGTCGCTGCTGCTCTTCGCCGCCGCGGTGGTCGCCGTGGTCACGCTCGCGGCCGGGGGGTTGTGGTGGCGGGCCGGCGCGATGACCGACGACGCTCACGCCTCGGCGACGCGCGATTTCGCCCGCTACTGGCAGGCGGAGAACCTCAAGACCCCCGCCGCGCTGGGCCAGCCCCACGACTCGTCCTTCGAGACCGCCGACGGATCGGGCGTGCGTGTGCGGTACATCCCGTGGTTCCAGTGGGACGCCGAGCCGGTGGGCGGAACTCCGGGCGAGTCGGTTTCCGCCTTCCGGGCCGCGGCCCGCAAG
>CAYZFW010000019.1:629-14507 GCA_964477615.1 uncultured Phycisphaeraceae bacterium
AAGTTCGACAGCATCACCCCCAATACCAAAGCCGCGGCGGAGTACGCGGGGGTTTCGAGCGATGACCAGGGCCGCCTCTACCGCCACGCCCTCGTCGCCTTCAACGAAGAGGGTCAGCGTGCCGGGGTCGTCATCATCGAACGCCGCTGGGCCCCCGGCTTCGGCGGCCGGTGGCTCGACCGCGTCATCATGAGCGTCGGCGCGCTCATCGCCGGGCTGCTCTCGTTCGGCGCGTTCTATGTGATCCTCACGCGGATGATCCTCGCCCCCGTACGCAGCCTGCGCGAGACCGCCGATCTCGTCCGCGCCGGCAACACCAGCACACGCTCCGACATCCAGACCGGCGACGAGTTCGAGGAGCTCGCCGACGCCTTCAACCTCATGCTCACCGACATCGAGTCGCAGCAGCAGCAGATGCGCGGCATCAACAAAAGCCTCGACCTCGAAATCACCAAGCTCGCCGAGCGCAATCTGGCCCTGTACGACTCCGCCCGCCTCAAGGGCGAGTTTCTCGCCCGCGTGAGCCACGAACTCCGCACGCCGATGAACGCGATCATCGGCTTTGCGGAGTTGCTGCAGGAGGCCGCGGAGAGTGAGAAGGGCGACCCCGCGCGGGCCTCCGACCCTGACCGCATCGCCCGCCGCCAGAAGTACCTCACGAACATCCTCTCCTCCGGGCGCACGTTGCTGGAGATGATCAACGACCTGCTCGCGATGGCCCGCATCGAGGCGGGGAACATCGAGGTTTCCGTGCAGGAAGTGAGCGTGACTGAGTCGTGCGAGGGGCTGCTGGCGCTCATCAAGCCGCTGGCCGACAAAAAGTCCGTCCGCCTGACCTTCGACGCTCCACGCTCCGCCGACACCGAGTCTGAATCACGGATCCCGCTGGTCCGCACCGACCCGAAGAAGTTCGAGCAGATCATCTTCAACTTCCTCTCCAACGCCGTGAAGTTCACACCCGAGGGCGGCGACGTCACGCTGCGCTGCGAGCGTCTGCGCGGGGCCGACGGCGTTGGCCGCGTCCGCGTCAGCGTGCTCGATACCGGCCCCGGCATCCCCGCCGAGCAGCACGCCTACGTCTTCGAACGCTTCACCCAGATCGACGGCAGCCGAACCCGCGAGCACCAGGGCACGGGCCTGGGCCTCGCCATCGCAAAGGAGTTCGCCGAACTCCTCCAGGGCGAAATCCAACTCATCAGCGAGCCCGGCCGAGGCAGCATGTTCAGCCTCATCATCCCCCTCAGCCTCGACGAAGCCGCCGCAAAGGAAGCCGCCTCCCGGGTCGTCAGCCGCGTCCGCGAAAGGGGGCGTGTCGGTGTCGCCTGAGCCGCAGCCTTCCAACACCGTGGACGAAAGGGTCTGGCACTACGTCCTCGACGACACGCCCTACGGCCCGACCACCGCGAGCGACCTGAACGACATGGCCCGCCGCGGACTCATCGACGCCGCGAGCCTTGTCTGGCGCGACGGCTGGGATGAGTGGCAGCCGCTCGGCGAAGTCCGCGAGCTCGCCGGCGTGGTTGCCGCGGCCACCCCGCCACCGATTGTCGGCGCACCCGGTCGCACGGAGAGCCCTCCACCTTCCGTGCCCGCGACGAGGGACACCCTCCGGCTGTTTCTCTCGCGTGCCGCCGCCGCGTTCATCGACCAGTTGATCCTGCTTGTCCCGTCGTGCGCTCTGATGTTCCCCGTGATCATCGTCTTCGTTTTGCGGGGCATGACGACGGACCAGTTGCAGAACCTCTCGATGACCGACCACCGCTACTGGATGCTCATCGCGGTGCAGTGGATCGTGCACTGGGCGTACTCCTCGATCACCGAGAGCTCCGCGCTCATGGGCACCATCGGCAAGCGTGCTCTGGGGCTCCGCGTCACGGACCTGCACGGCCGCCGGCTCGGGTTTGGCAGGGCCAGCGCGCGATACTGGTCCAAGCTTCTTTCCTCGCCCTTGGTGTTCGGCTATCTCTTCGCCCTGCTCACTGGCGGGAAGCGAGCCCTCCACGACATGGTCGCTGGGACCGTGATCGACCGCGCGCGTTGATCCGCCCCTTGCCCGCGTCACCCCGGTTTCGCGCACCACTGCCCCCAGGCGTATCGAAGAGCCGTGCCAAACCGCTCCGCATACCCCCCCTCATCCCGAAGCACCGATGCGCCGATCAACTCGCGCATCCTCGGCCGAAGTTCCACAAGTTTCGAAGGATCCCGCGCCAGCGCCACCGCCTTCTCGATATACGACTCCACATCGCACGCGATGAACTCCGCCAGCCCCGCCGCCGTGAGCAGGCTCGTGCCCACTCGCGCCGCGTGCCACTTGCCCTCTAGCGTCAGCACCGGCACCCCCAACCACAGGCTCTCGCACGTCGTCGTCGTCCCGTTGTAGGGGAACGGGTCGAGTTGCAGGTCGACGCGACCGTAGGTGGCGAAGAACTCCCCCGCCGGCGCGAACCCGATCACCTCCACCTGCTCCCGCTTCGCGCCCGCGGCCTCGATCCCCTCAAGCACCCAGCCGAAGACCCGCGGTGACTTCACCCACCGATCCTTCAGAATCAACCTCGCCCACGGCACCCGCGCCAGAATCCGGCCCCACACCTCCACCACCTTCGGCGAGACCTTGCACAGGTTGTTGAACGAGCCAAACGTGAACGAAGCCCCTCCAGCCCCGCCCGCCCCCGCCGGCGAAGCCGCAACCTCCGGCATCCCCCCCGGCGGGCGGTAGCACCAGTTGCATTTCTCGACCCGCAGCAGCCGCTCCGTGCAGTGGGCCTCGGTGCCCACAGGGTCCGACACCGCGTCGACGATCCGCCAATCGACTGTGCGCAGCCCCGTGGTTGCCGGATACCCCATCCACGTGCACTGCACGGGCGCGCCGCGCCACGCGCACACGTCGATGCGTGTCTCTGCGGTGTGTCCGGCTCCCTCGATCAGGATGTCCACGCCGTCCGCTCGACACTGCTCGGCCACCGCCGGCCCGTGGACACCGTGGATGTTCCGCCAGAGTTCGAACCGGGGCCGGATGGATTCCGACACCGCGTCAGGCCGCGCCACGTTCGCGTACGCCACGAGCCGGAATCGATCACGGTCAAGGTTCTCGATCAGCGGCAGCATGAACCGCATGCACACATGGTCCCGCAGGTCGGAAGAGAGCAACCCCACCGTCAGGCGTTTCTCCGGATCGCGAGCGTTCAAGAACTTGGCGGAGCCCGCTCCGGGCCCCAGGAGCGTCATCACCCGGTCCATTCGGCGCTCGTGCTCACGCCGGACCTCGACCGGATCGTGGTCGCGGTAGCACATCGACATCAGCGCCGATGAGTGATCCCCCGGATCAAGTTCCGGCCCCTTCTCGGCTTCCCTGAACACCTCCACAGATTCATCGATCCAACCTCCATCGGCGAGCATCCCCGACAAAAACACCGCAAGCCGTTGGTTGCTTGGGTCACACCGGCGTGCTGCCTTCGCGGCCTCGACCGCCTCATCGATCCGGCGCTGACGGTGCAGGCACCTCGACAGGGCCCTCAGCGCCACCGCCCGCACCAGTTCCGTCTCGGCGTCTTCGACCTTGTTGAGCGTGAGAAGCGAGTTGCCAAGCCTCAGCCTCGCCTCGAACGACATCGGCTTGATCGCCGCAGCCGCCGCGTACGCCGCGTGTGCTCTCACGGGTTTGCGCGATGCGGCCAGCACGTCGCCGAGGAGCAACTGGGCATCGAACGACTTCGGCCCAAGCCTAACGGCCTCGGCCGCGGCAAGCCCGGCGGTGATCAGATCGCCGCGGGCAAGAGCGCCCCGCGCCGCCGCGATGGTCTGCTCGAGCACACTCACGCGGCACCGCCCTTCGCTCCCTCACCCGCCTTGTTCACGCAGTGCTCCCGCCACGCCTCGCGCAGCAGCCCCCCCACCGCTTCGGCGAATCCCGACTCGTCCATCAGCACCGAGCGGCGCAGCCGATCCCGCATCCCCTCGCGCATCGCCGCAAGCGCCTCTTTCTGGTGCGCCCACGCCACGGCGATGCGAACATACTCATCTACGTTCTTCCCCACGAACTCACCAAGCCCCGCCGCCCGCATCAGGCTCGATCCCACCCGCGCCGCGTGCACCACGCCCTCGAACGTCACCACCGGCACCCCCTGCCACAGGCTCTCGCACGTCGTTGTGGTCCCGTTGTACGGGAAGGTGTCGAGTTGGAGATCGGCCCGCGTGTACACCCCTAGGTGGTCCGCGGTGCTCGGTGTGTAGGGCGCGATCTCGATCCGGTCACGCACCACACCCAGCGACTCGAACTCCCGTAGCCGCCGCTCGGCGGTGCCGGGGTCGTGCAGCCACTTGTTCTTCAGCAGCAGGCGCGACCCGGGCACCGCGAGCAGAATCCGCGCCCACGCCTTCATCACCTCCGCGGTGATTTTCGAGTTGTTGTTGAACGATGCAAAGGTGAACCCGCCCGCCCCCGTCTGCAAACAGGGCAAAGCCGACACAGGCCCGGCCACCTCATCCGGCGCAGGCCGGTAGCACCACACGCACCGCCCCCGCGGCATCCGCATCAGCCGCTCGGTGCAGTGCGCCTCGCTCCCAACCGGGTCGGACACGCCGTCGATCAGCCGGTAGTCCATCCGCGAAAGCCCGGTGGTGTTGGGGTAGCCGAGATAGGTAATCTGGATCGGCGCGGGCTTTCGCGCGAACACATCGAGCCGCGCCCCGCCGGTGTGCCCGGTCATGTCGAACAGAATGTCGACACGGTCATCGCGGATCATCCGCGCCGCCGATGCCGCGTCCCTCCCGAACACCGACCGGAACACCGACGACATGCCCCGGAACCGCTCCGTCACCGCGTCCTCCTTCGGCGCGGCCGAATAGCACAGCACCTCAAACCGCTCGCGGTCCAGCCGCTCGATCAGGGGCAACATGAAGTACGAGCACGAGTGCTCGCGGAAATCCGGGGAGAGAAACCCAACCCGCAGCCGCCGCTCCGGATCGCGCGGGCACAGGCTCTCCGTCGGTGGCTCCATCGCCGGATGCTCGGATTCCAGCCACGCGCCGAACGCTTCGTGCTCGCGCCGCACCATCAAGGGGTCGGCTTCGACGTAGTTCAGCGCCAGCAGCAGGTTCGCCCGCGCCCCCCGCTCCTGCGGCACCGCCTCGAACACCCGCCGGTACGCCGCCACCGCCTCCTCCACGCGTCCCTGATCGAGCATCCCGCTGGCCATGCCGAACACCGAGGCCACCATCGATGGGTCGGCCTTGACGGCCCGCTCGTAGCACGCCGTGGCCTCGTCGAGCCGGTTCAGCGATCGCAGGGCGAGCCCGAGATTGTTCAGCACCCGGGCCTGGCCGGGCTTGAGCGCATCCGAACGGCGCAGCCACGATTCGGCCTGCTTGAAGTCGCCCAGCGTGATGAACGCCAGCCCGATGTTGTACATGGGGTCGTGCGCCGTCGGACGCAGCTCGACCGCTTTCTTTAACGCCGCGATCGCCGCCTCGGGCTGCCCGAGGTTGATGCACGCGCCGCCCACGATCGAGAGCGCCTCGTACGTCCTCGGCGACTTCCGCAACACCTCCTCGGCGGCCATCTTCGCCCCGAGGACATCCCCCCGCAGCCACGCGTGCTTGGCCCGGTCGAGCATCGCGCTGGGTGCTGGGCCCGACGCCGGCACGTTCTACTTCTTCCCCGCGAAGAACGACTTGATGTTGTGCAGCGTCACCTGGCGGCCCATGTCGGCGATGCTCTCGGTAAGCGGGATCTCCTTGGGGCACACCTTGACACAGTTCTGCGCGTTGCCGCAGTCCGAAACGCCGCCGGGCTTGGACATCTCATCCAGCCGCAGTTTCTCGAGCGCCGCACCGGTGGGGTGCATGTTGAAGTACCGCGCCTGCGAGATCACCGCGGCCCCGCGGAAGCTCTCGCCCCACTTGCTCTCGTCCTCTTCCAGCGTGTACTGCGGGCACGCCTCAAGGCAGCACCCGCACGACATGCACGTCGAGAGCACGTACCGAGTCTCCTGCTGGTCCGGCTGCTCACGCGGGCCGGCGCCGAGGTGGTACGTCCCGTCGATCGGCACCCACGCCTTCGCGCGCTTCAGCGCGTCAAAGAACCGCGACCGGTCTGGCGAGAGATCGCGCACCACGGGGAACTTGCTCATCGGCTCCAGCGTCACGGTGTCCCCGTCGCTGGGCGCGATGTTGTCGATCAGCGCCGAGCACGCTTGACGCACCTTCCCGTTAATCACCATGGTGCACGACCCGCACACCTCTTCCAGGCACCCGACGTCGTACGACACCGGCGTGGTCCGCTTTCCCGCCACCGTCACCGGGTTCGCCGCGATCCACTGCAGGCACGAGATCACGTTGGCACTGCCCGAGCCTTCGGACGACGACTGCACCGGCACATCGAACTCCTCGATGCGCGGGGCCTTGCCGGGGCCGTCCTGGCGGGTGATGCGGAAGCGAACGGTGCGGGATTTCGGGGCTTGGGTTGGCATTTCAGGTCTTGTCTTGGAGTGGTTCGTCAGGAGCGCTTCATGATCGAGGACATCACACGCCCGCCGTCGCGGGCTCTTTCTTCTCGCTCCCGGCTTCCTTCTTGCCGTACGAACGGATCCTCGGCTTCACCAGCCCTTCGGGCACGTCCTCGAAGAAGATGTCCGACGAGCCGTCGGGCCGGAACTTCGCCACCGTCGTCTTCTTGAAGTTCGCATCATCACGCGACGTGAAGTCCGAGCGGTAGTGGCTGCCGCGGCTCTCACGCCGGGCCAGACCGCCGCGGAGCATCGGATCGGCCATCGCGAGCATGTCGCCCACGGCACGGGCCCACATCAGGTTGGTGTTGTTCCAGCCCGAGGCGTCCGCCATGCCGATGCGGCTGTACCGCTCGCGGAGTTCGCCGAGTTTCGTCAGCGCCTGCTGCAGTCGCTGCTCGCTCTTGACCACCGTGCTCGCCGCGGTCATTTCTTCGCCCAGTTCCTTGCCGATCTGGTAGGGGTTCTCGGTGCCCTTGCTCGCGAGGATCCTCGCAACCACCGCCTCCTCACCCTTGACCGCCGCGTCGTACACCGACTGATGAACACCCGAAGCCGGCTTCGCCGCACCATCGCGCACGTGGTTGATCACGCTCACGCCGTTGAACAGCCCATCAAAGATGCACGACAGCAGCGCGTTCGCTCCGAGGCGGTTGGCCCCGTGGTACTGGTAGTTCACCTCGCCGAAGGCGTACAGCCCGGGCAGGTTGGTCATCATGTTGTTGGGCGCGCCCTTCACCAGCCCGCGCAGGTCCGGCTTGGCGGTGTAGGTCGTCCACAGGCCGCCCATCGTGTAGTGCACGCCGGGGAAGATCTTCATCGGGAGTTCGCAGGGGTCCTCGCCCACGAACTTGCGGTAAATCTCGATGATCCCACCCAGCTTCCGCTCCAGCTCCTCGCGCGGCTTGAACGACAGGTCGAGGTACACCATGTTCCCCCCGCCCACGCCCATCCCCTCCATGCACACTTGGAAAATCTCCCGCGTCGCGATGTCGCGTGGCACGATATTCCCGTACGCCGGGTACCGCTCCTCAAGGAAGTAGTACCGCTCGCTCTCGGGGATCTTCCTCGGGTCCGATCCGGAGTGCGGGTGCCTGCCCCACTTGCCGTCGGCCCCCTTGATCCCCGGCACCCAGACGCGCCCGCCCTCGCCGCGCGCCGACTCGGACATCAAACGCAGCTTGTCCGCGCCCGGGATCGACGTCGGGTGAACCTGGATGAACTCGCCGTTGGCATACCACGCGCCGTGCTGGTAGCACCGGCTCGCGGCTGCGCCCGTACACATCATGCTGTTGGTGCTCTTGCCGAACACCAGCCCGTTGCCGCCGGTTGCCATCACGACGGCGTCGCCGCGGAACGACCGAATCTGCATCGTCCGCATGTCCTGCGCCACAATCCCCACGCACCGACCGCTCTCATCCAGCACCGGGCGCAGGAACTCCCAGAACTCGTACTTGGTGATCTTGCCCTCGGCCTCATACCGGCGTGTCTGCTCGTCCAGCGCGTACATCAACTGCTGGCCGGTCGTCGCACCGCTGAAGTGCGTCCGCTTATACAGCGACCCGCCGAACAGCCGCAGGTCCCGCTGACCCTCGCTCGTGCGGTTGAACGGCACGCCCATGCGGTCCAGCAGATCGATGATCTGCGGCGCCATGTGGGCCATCTCGTACACCGGCGGCTGGTGGGCCAGGAAGTCCCCGCCGTAGATCGTCTCGTCGAAGTGCTCGTACTCCGAGTACCCCTGCTGCCGCGCCACCTCGTTGCACGCGTTGATGCCGCCCTGCGCACACACACTGTGAGACCGCTTCACCGGGACGACGCTGAACAGGTCCACAGGGATGCCCGCCTCGGCGACGCGCACCGCCCCCGCCAGACCCGCAAGCCCGCCGCCAACCACGATCACCCGCTGCTGCTTCGATGCGCTCGACATGGCTTACCTTTTCTCCTGGATGACCGCGGGGGAGTTCGCCGCACCGCTCAATCCCGATGCATCCACCACACCGTCCTCGCTCTGAATCGCGGCCCCGGCCTTCTCAGCGAGCATCCGTTCCTCGGTGGCCCGCGCCTTGTCGTGGTTGAGTGTCGCAAACCCGATCACCGCGGACCACGCAAGGGCCATCAGCCCCGCCCCCAGCCCGGCGCACACGTACCCCCAGCGTCGCTGCGCCCGCGCCGAGATCGTCAGCCCCCACGTGATCGCCGCCGTCCACAACCCGTTGGCCAGGTGGAACACCAGCAGCGACACCCCCAGCATGTAGAACGCCGACACCACCAGCCCCGCGCCGGTGAACCCGCTCGTGGACCCCTGCAGCGCCGCGGCCATCGTGCTCGCGGCGTACTCGGCGCTCCACTTGGTCCCGCCCGGCACCAGGAAAGTCCACCCCCACCGCAGCGTCGCCACGTGGTAGAAGATGAAGAGCACGCCGATGTACCCGCTGATCCGCTGCAGGCTGTACCGCCAGTTCCCACCGTAGTTGTACGACCCTGTATTCCCCTTCCCGGTCGTGGCGTAGTACACGCCGAGAACCGAGTGGAACGCAATCGGCAGCCACAGACCGAACACCTCGATCAGCAGCAGGAACGGCAGCGAGTGGATGAAGTTCACCTCATGCTGGAACGTCGCCGCCCCCGCGTGCCCGTACGCCGCCTTCCGCGAGTCGAGCATCCCCCACACGATCGACGAGTTCGTCGTCAGGTGCGTCAGCAGGAACACCCCGATGGGCATGACGCCCGTCAGGCTGTGCAGCCGGCGCAGCAGGTAGTGGTGCTTGGTGAAAAAGGGCTGCGTGTCCGTGCTCGGCGTGTGGGGGGGGGCTGTCACGAGTGCTGGTCTCCGCGAATCCAAAGTCCCTTGTGATCCTCATCCATCATTGACGTCGCCACGCCGGGGTCAAACCAGCGGAGCATCAAACCGTCGAACCGACCGAGGCCACCCCACCGCCGCCAACCATCCCGCCCGCCGCGCCGATTCCCTTGCTCATCGCCTGCTGGGCCACGAGCTTCATGAGCTCGACATATCGCATCCGCAGTTCGTTCAGCACCATCTTGAGGTCCTGTTCCTCATCAGGCGCCAGGTTCCCCCGCGTTTTCTCTTCCACCACCGCCAGCAGATCGATCATGTGCCGGCTGTAGTCCGGATCGAAAACCGCCCGACCGCTGGTCTTGTCCGCCATCCCCCCCATGTACATCACCGCCTGCATCGCCAGCATGTCCACGAGCGAACGGAAATCCGGCGCGCCGGCTTCACCGGCCCCTTGACCCTCCGGCCCTGCCGCGCTCGCAGCCGCAGCCGGAGCCTGCTTCGCCGCCCGAGCCGCATCCGCCGCTGCCAGCCGCTCCTTCTCCGCCTGGGCCTGAGCCTTCCAGTCCGAATCAACATGGAGTTGCGGGGCTTGGGGCTTCGAGGCCTCCGGAGAGCTTCCGCCGCCGGGTGTGATGATCGTCGCCATGTTGTCTCCAAGCCCGTGCCGAGGGGAGATTTCCCTTCCTGCGAGGGCGGAATGCTTGCTGTTTGCCAAGTGTAAGCGCCCCACTTCACGCGGGCGAATCCCCGCCGCGATACCATGCACTCCCGAACGGGTATCGAACCCGCGTGGTCCACGCAAGGAGGACAGTCGAGCCATGCCCCGCAACGAAACCCAGCCGACCCTGACACCACCGGCCGCGATCGCACTCCTCCTCGTCGCGGGAACCCTCATCGGGTGCGCGTCGTCGTCCGATTCCGCCACCGACAAAGGCCCGGTCCGCGTGCTGTCTGCTTCCGATTTCGCCCGCCCCGACGCCGTGAACCCAGTGAAGCCCGCCGACGGCGACGCCGCGCCACGCCAGGCGATCCCCACCATCTCGGCGAGCGAGGCCCGCGAGGGCATCAACGATGTGATTGTCGTCGAAGGTGTCCCCCAGTCGCTCCACGCCCGCCCGCCCGCCGAAGAACCCGCCGACGCCGCCACCTCAGCCCCCACGCCGCCGCCCGCCGCACGCACCCTCGGCGTCGACCGCTCCGTCGGCCAGATCAACGGCCGACCCATCTACGCCTCCGACTTCCTCAAAGACATGGACGACCGCCTCCGCCGCAACGCAGAGAAAATGAAACGCTCCGACTGGGTGAAGGACACCTACAACCTCGTTGGACAGAAGCTCCGCGACGAGGTCCGCGACGAACTCCTGCTCAGCGAGTTCAGCACCAACCTCAAGCCCGAGCAGAAGCAGGGCGTCGCTGCCTTCGTCACCAGAGTCCAGGAAGACCTCCGCTCCGGCAACCTCGGCAGCGAAACCCTCGCCAACAAGCGACTCCTCGAAGAGGAAGGCAAGACCCTCGAAGAAAAGGCCGGCGAGATCGCCGACAAGGCCTTCATCCAGGACTTCCTCAGACGCACCATCTACAACCGCGTCCAGGTCCACCCACGCGAAGTCACCCGCTACTACGAGAACAACCCCGCCGAGTTCCAGGAGCCCGGCAAGGCCCTCTTCCGCGTCATCCGCGCCCCCAAGGACGACACCGCGAAGATCACGCGCATCGAGACCGCCCTCGCCTCGGGCGAGCCCTTCGCCGAAGTCGCACAGCGCGAGAGCGACTGGCGTCGCGACCAGAAGGAAGGCCGCTTCCTCTTCGAGGTCAAAATCGAAAAGGACTACAGCCAGTCAGACTTCTTCGGCCCTCCGGCCTTGAACCAGGCCGCACGCGCCCTCACACAAGGCGCCAGCACCCCGCGCGTCGACGCCGCGAACTGGGCGTGGTGGCTGATGCTCGAGTCCTCAACGCCCCCGCGCACCATCCCCTTCTTCGAGGCCCAGCTCGCCATCGAAAAGAAAATCCGCAACGAACGCTACCGCGAAGAAGAGACCCGCTACTTCAACGGCCTCCTCCAGCGCTCCAGCGCTACCAACCTCGAGGAAATGGCCCTGAAGATCACCGAGTTCGCCGACCAGCGCTACTGGGGCGAGGGCCGCGTGACCACACCCGCAGCGCCAGCCCCCTCGACCGGCGCGGTTCAACCAACCAAGTGAACCCGTCCCGCTGGAAAACCTGGCTCGCCAAACTCTGGTGGGGCGACGCCGCCGAGGCCACCCTCGGCCGCCGCGGCGAACGCGCCGCCGCGCGTCACCTCAAGTCCCTCGGCTACCGCCTCATCGCCCGCAACGTCCGCCTCAGCGCCGGCGAGTGCGACCTGCTGATGCGCGACCCCGACAGGTCCACCCTCGTTATCGTCGAAGTCAAGACCCGCCGCGTCACACCCGGCAAGCCCCACCCGCCCCCGGAGGCGAGCGTCCACGCCCGTAAGCGGGCCAAGCTCGAACTCCTCGCGGGTCTCCTCGCCCGCGACCGCCGCTATCAAGGCCAGCCCATCCGCATCGACGTGGCCGCCGTCGACTGGCCCGATTCGGGCAAGCCAACGGTCCGCCACTTCCGAGACGCCGTCCGAGGTTCGTGACGCCCTATGACTCGCTCAGAAGTGCCATTTTCGAATCACACCAGCAGTTCAACCTTCCCCAGCCCTGCGATCGCCGCCGCGTGACGCCCCGCCGCCCACGCCGCCGCCTCGGCGAACGCCCCCGGCCTGCTGCGCCGCCAGCCCCACATGCCGCTTGGGATCGAGGGCCGCGTCCAGATCGACACCCTTCAGCAGCGGCTCGCTCCGCAGCCGGTCCACCAGGTCGTTCGCGAGCCCCTCCTGCTTCACGCGCATCCCCGCCGCCTGTGAGTGCGTGCGGATCGCCTCGTGCACGTCCTGACGGTCACGCCCGAGTTTCACCGCCTCCATCAGCATGACCTCCGTGGCCATGAACGGCAGTTCCTCCATCAGGTTCTTCCGCACGCTCGCGGCGTGCACCACAAGCCCGGCGCACACGTTGTGGAGCGTGTCCAGCACGCCGTCGATCGCCAGGAAAGCCTCGGGCAGCGTGGTCCGGCGGTTCGACGAATCATCCAAAGTTCGCTCCAGCCACTGCGTCGCCGCCGTGTCGTAACCACTGGTCGCCAGGCTCATTACCAGTCGGCACAGCCCCGTCGCCCGCTCGCAGCGCATCGGGTTCCGCTTGTACGGCATCGCGGAACTCCCGATCTGCTCCTTCTCGAACGGCTCGTCGATCTCCTTGCGGTTGCTCAGCAGGCGCACATCGTTGCACAGTTTGTGGCACGCCGCGGCGAGGCACGCGAGGTCGCCCAGCACAAACGCGTCCGCCACGCGCGGGTACGTCTGCCCCGTGAACGGGTGCGTTCTCCCCTCGTCCCATCCCAGTTTCGCCACAAACCGCGACTCCAATTCCGCCACCTTCGCGCCGTCCCCACCAAACAGCGCAAGGAACGAAGCCTGCGTCCCCGTCGCTCCCTTCAGCCCGCGGAGGCGCAGCCCCGCACGTGTGGACTCCAGACGCTCAAGGCACAGCATGAGATCGTGCCCCCACATCGCCGCACGCTTGCCCACCGTCGTGGGCTGGGCCGCCTGGTAGTGCGTGAAACCCAGGCACGCCTCGGCTTTCCACCTGGACGCGAACGCACCGAGCTCACCGATCAGCCGCGCCGTCTTCGCGATCACGAGGTCCAGCGCCTCGCGGATGATCGGCGTCTCGGCGTTGCAGTTCACGTCCTGGCTCGTCATCCCCAGATGGATCACCCCTCGCGCCGTCGGCACCGCGTCCCCGAAAGCGTGAACGTGCGCCATCACATCGTGACGCAGCCGCTTCTCGTGCTCGGTCGCCCGCGCGAAATCCACATCGCTCATGCGAACCGCGCCGCGCATAGCGTCCACCTGCGCCCGCGAAACCCCCAGCCCCATCTCGTGCTGCGCCTCAGCGAGTGCCACCCACACCCGGCGCCACGCCTCAAACTTCCGCCGGGGCGACCACACCCACTGCATCCTGGCCGACGAGTACCGCCCCGCCAGCGGCGAGGCAAAAGCGGACCAGGCGTCGGGGCGAGCCTCACCCCCGCCCGCGCCACCGCCGCCCCCCCCTTCCAAAGCGAGCGGATTCCACAGCGGATTCCCCAGATCAGAATAGGTTGATGAGTTCATGGGTTTCCCGAAACTGGTTGCAGACCACCATCGTATCTGGGAGCGTTCCACGCCGCCCTTCCGATGACCGAATCGCGTTCGACAGGTTTGGATGCCCACCTCCAGCCAGCCAACTTCCGCCCCCTCGGGGGGTACACCATCGTCCGCAGGCGCAGCGACGCTCGGCGCTGGCGATGCGCCCGCGCCGATCCCGTTCCCGCGTGAACCCATCCGCGTGCAGGTGCTGCCCGCGCCCGCTCCTCTGTCGGCTCCGGTGCCGGCGTCCGATCACATCCGCGCCCTGACCATCAGCCCCGAAGATGCGAAAGACCAGGCCCTGGTGCTGCTGGCCACCAAGGGCGATCAGGCCGCGCTCACCGAAC
>CAYZFW010000020.1:0-14242 GCA_964477615.1 uncultured Phycisphaeraceae bacterium
AATTCAGCCCTCCGCGCTCTCCGCGCCTCCGCGGTGAATGTCTCTCGCGTCGCTTTGACCGCTTACGCCATCCGCTTCGAGACCGTAAGGATGTGCCAGCCGAACTGCGTCTTGACGGGATCGGAGACCTTGCCCAACGCAAGATCAGAGAAGACCACGCGGTCGAACTCGGGGACCATGTCGCCCTTGCTGAACAGGCCGAGGCTGCCGCCGGACTTGCCCGAGGGACACGTGGAGTGCTTCTTGGCCATGTCGGCGAAGGTGGCCTTGCCGGCCTCGATGTCGGCCTTGATTTCCTTGATCTGCTGCTCGGTCTTGACGAGGATGTGGGAGGCTTCGGCGCGGGGCATTCGGGGTCCTTTCGATGGATGTTGGAGGGGATTATAGGATGAAGGGCGACGGCGATCCGTGGTCTACGATTGCAGTGAATCCCGATGAGAATCCCACCGTTTCACCAGCGGAGTCTCTTCGCAGCATCCGCCATTTGCTTTTCACTGGGCACCATATCCAGCGTCCTTGTCGCATGGGCCTGCGAACTCGCGGATCTTGGACAATCCCACCTCGAAGTCCTGAGGTGTGATGTTGCAGGCGCGGCCAACGTGTTCGCTATGCGCCGGACCCGGCTAGGGATCGTGCAACACGACGTCGTTGCGTTTACAGCGGAGGGCTGGAAGAAGGAGCGCACGAGAGTGGGCGGGTTTGGACCAAGTTACACCCCTCCGTCCGCTGCCCGGATAAACCTTTGGAACAAGAGCGAATTCCAGTTGTCTCGTTTCGCTGCCGCTTTTCGGTGGGAGCAGGGCACAGGACTGCCATTTGTCTGTTTATGGAAGTGGTGTGACGGTGACTGGCATGGATCGAGCAGCATGCTGAAGGACCAAGGCGCTCTAGAGCTGCCACAGTGGCTTGGATTCCGACCAGGCACCACCCTCCCCTACCTCCCCATCTGGCCCGGACTCATCGCCAACACCGTCTTCTGGGGCGGCGCTTGGTGGTGCGCCTTGTTCGTCCCCGCCATGGTCCGCAAGCGCCGCCGCATCAAGCGCGGCCAGTGCCCCGCCTGTGGCTATGACCTTTCCGCCAACCCAGCCGGTACCCCTTGCCCCGAGTGCGGCGGGTCGAATACATGAAATCGGTGGGGCAGGCTTCCAGCCTGCCATCCTCGGATGCAGGCAGGCTGGAAGCCTGCCCCACCGCCTCAGTGCATTGCCGTTCCCAGGTCAGTGATGATGCCCCCCGGCACCCTTCGGCGCCTTCGCCGCCTCCTCAATCACCTTCGTCATCTTCGCCGCGTCCAGATTCTCGTGCAGCGTGTGGTTCATCAGGGCCACGGGGGCCGTGCCGCAGGAGCCCAGGCATTCGATCTCGATCAGCGTGAACTTGCCGTCGTCGGTGGTCTCGCCCACCTCGATGCCCAGTTTTGCGCGGCAGGCATCCGTTACCGCCTTGTGGTCGCAGAACTCGCACGCGATCGAGCGGCACACCGCGATCACGTTCTCGCCCTTGCCCTTCAGCCAGTATTCCTCGTAGAAGCTCGCCGTGTCGATGACCTCGCTGGGCTTCAGACCCAGGAACTCGGCGATCTCCATCAGCGCCTGCTGCGGCAGCCAGCCCGCCTCTTCCTGAACGGCGTGCAGCGTGGGCAGCAGGGCGCCCTGCTTGGTCTCGTACCTCGGCAGGTAGTCGCGCGTGATGCGCTCGCGGATCGCCGGTGTCAGGTACGGCTCCGCCCGCTTCTCAACCTTCATCGTGCCCGAGGGCTTGGTGATCCACGCCATGAAAACTGCTCCGAGAGGGATAGCCGACAAAGCGACAGGGCGTCGCCCGGCGGCGAGTGGGGATGGTAGCGGATCGGGGCCGGTGCCACGGCCTCACGTCCGCGACAAGCCGTGTCCGATTTCCGCCGCGCAAGAGCGCCTGGGCACGGGTTGTCTCGGAAGCCAACCCGTGGCACATCATCCCAGCCCCCCGCCCCGATAGCATGGTCACCATGACCGCCCGGATGTACTGCCGGTCCTGCTGCTACGAACTGACGGGTCTGGACGACCCGGCGGTGGTTGCCGAGGCGGGAACGTCGCTTTCGCTGCGATGCCCCGAATGCGGGCGCGGGTACCGGCCCGCCGATGCGCGGTCGTGGCAGACCCTGCCGCGCACCCCCGCGATGCAGTTCCTCTTCGGTCGCGGCGGGGCGTGGTTCGTCGCCGGGATCATGGTCGCGCTCGCGTTCTGGCAGACGTGGCTCCCCCGCCCCGACGCCTTCGACATCTCGCTCCCCCCCTCGATGCAGTCGTGGACGATGTGGCGCTGGTTCGGCATGCGCTTCGGGCGTGAGGTCGACCGTCTGCGCAACCCGAGCATCGCGGTGTGGTACGTCGCCGATTCGCCCACCAGCATCACCGCCTACGACGACACGGGCGAAGCCACGTGGGACATCACCCAGCTCGAGGGCGGGCGCGTGCGCGTGCGGCTGCTGCAACCGGGCCTGACGCCGCAGCAGCTCATCGGCTGGCTGGCATCGCTGCAGTCGTGGCCCAGAGAGCGATTCAACCTCGCTCGCCCCAACAACCGCCTCCGCGTCAGCGCCGGCACCGGCGAGTTCGAGGGCACCTGGCAGGAACTCCTCCCCGCGATGCTCGCCCACTTCAACCGCCGCCTCGTTCCGGTGCTGGTCAGCAGCGAGCAGGACATGGTGGTCGCAATCGACCCGGCGACGGGGCTGGGAGCGCTGGTCCCCGTGGAACAGGCCCGGGCGCTGGGGTTCGCCGTGCGGGACCTGTCCGACGAGCCCCCCGGCATGCGGATCGGGCTGTGACGCCCTGAGCCGGGGCCGCACCAACGTCGGGTATCCTCCGCCCACCATGGCACGCGCAAACGGCGGGACATCACGGTCGGGACCCAAGAAGTCGGCCTCGGGGGGGGAAGGCAGGGGGGAAGGCAAGGCCGCTGGCGGTCTCACCTACGCCCAGTCCGGCGTCGACATCAACGAGGGCGACCGCTTCGTCGACCTCATCTCACGACACGTCCGAAAGACCCACGGCCCCCGCGTCATCAACAACTTCGGCGGCTTCGCCGGCCTCTTCCGACTCGACTTCAACGAGTCCCTCTTCAAACGCAACTACAAGAACCCCGTCCTGGTCGCCTGCACCGACGGCGTCGGTACCAAGGTCAAACTCGCCGTCGAGACCGGCATCTACGACACCATCGGCGTCGACCTCGTCGCCATGAGCGTCAACGACATGGTCGTCGAGGCCGCCGAGCCGCTGATCTTCCTCGACTACATCGCCTGCTCGAAACTGGTGCCCGAAACGATGGAGCGCGTCGTCGCCGGCATCGCATTCGCATGCAAGGAGTGCGGCGCGGCCCTCCTGGGCGGCGAAACCGCCGAGATGCCCGACGTCTACCCCCCCGGCGAAATCGACCTCGCGGGGTTCGCCGTGGGCGTCGTCGAGCTCTCCCGCGCCACCGACCCCACCCGCGTCGAACCGGGCGACATCGTCATCGGCCTCGAATCCGACGGCGTCCACAGCAACGGCTACTCCCTCGTCCGAAAGGTCGTCGCCCACGCGAACCTCGACCTGAAGAAGACGTACAAAGACCTCGACCCCAAGCGCCCCCTGGGCGAAGTCCTCCTCACCCCCACGCGCCTGTACGCCAAGACCATCGTGAAACTGCTGCGCACCTACACGGTGAAGAAGGTCGTCACCGGCATGGCCCACATCACCGGCTCGGGCCTGGCGGCGAACCTCGAGCGTGCCCTGCACAAAAAGGTCGACGCCGTGCTGGACGAGAAGACCTGGACACCCCACCCCGTGTTCCCCTTCCTGCAGAAGCACGGCAACATCCCCGAGGCGGAGATGCGCGACGTGTTCAACATGGGAATCGGCTTCTGCCTCATCGTCCGCCCCAGTTTTGCGCCGTCGATCGTGAAGCAGCTCAAGCGCTGGGGCGAGCGGCCGCACGTGATTGGGGAGGTGGTGCGGGGGACGGGGAGGGTGAGGATCGAGGGGTAGCAGCACGGGTGGCATGCTTCCGTCCTCGGAAGCATGATCCGAGGCGGGGTTTCACGGCCCCTTCTTCATCTCCCCCTCAAGCACCCGCCCCACCTCCTCCACCCGCTCGTTCCATCTCTTCTCCGCCTCTACCCACCGCGCCGCCGCCGTAGTGTCCCCCGCGCTCGCGAGCACCCCGGCCCGAGCGATGCGAGAGATGTTCTTCGCCGACCCCTTCAGCACCCGCACCCGCGGCCCCGCAGCGATCTCCGCCCGCGCCGACCACGCCGACTCGAACGCGCTCTCCGCGTCCTTCGCCTGCCTTTCGATCACAATCGCCGCCTCGCCGGCGTCACCCACGCCCGCCTTCACCCCGCACGCCGCCAAGAGCGCCCGCGCCGTGGCGCGGTTCACGATCGCCACGTCGCGCCGCCACTGCTTCTCCGATGTCATCCGCACAAAGAACGCCTCGGCCTCAGAAAGCAGCGCCTCGGCCTCTTTCGCGCGCCCCAGTGCCCCCGCCGCGTCCCCGGTGTCGAGGTCCTTCCATCCCTCCGCCGTGAGCATCGATCCCAGAGCCGCGGCGGTCATGATCGGGTCGCGGCTGTCGGGCGACGACACCTTCCGCTCCTCGCCGAGCAGTTCCCGCAACACCGGCTCGGCGTCGCGCTGCCGCCCCATCGCCCCCAGAATCTGACCCTTGAGATACAGCGTGTCGCGGAAGCCCAGCGATTCCGGGGCCACTTCCTTCGCGATCGTGTACGCCTTCTCCACAAGGTCCAGCGCCTCGGTCATCTTCTCACGCCCCAGCAGCGCATGGGCGCGGTCGTAGTACGACTGCGACACTTCCAGCGAGCGCTCCCCGAAAATCCGCCGCTTCATCTCGAGCGATTCCGCCGAGTACCGGTCCATGCCCGAAGAATCGCCCAGCGAACTGGCGAGCGTGTTCAACTGGTCAAGCGAGTTCACCGCCATGCGCGAGTCCCCCGGCACGACACGCCGCACCAGCGCAAGGGCCTCCTCCTGCAGCGCCCGCGCCCGCTCGAACTTGTCCGCCCGGTAGTACGCGATGGCCGTGTCCTGCAGGTACCGCACCAGCCCCGGCGAGTCCGGCCCCAGCGCCGCCCGCGCCTCGGACAGCACGCCCTCCATCATCGCGATGCTCTCGTCGTACTTCCCGATGTTCACCAGCGTCATCGCGATGTCGGCCCGTGAACTCAGCGCCTCGCGGCTGCTCTGGCCCACGGCCCTCTCCACGATCCCCTGCACACGCCGGTGGATCGCCAACGCCTCTTCGTCGCGCCCCTGCCGCCCGATCGCGAAGGCCTGCGTGGTGAGCGCCTCCGCCGCGGCGAGCGTGTCGGCCTTCTTCAGCGTCTCCAGCGCCGTCACCGCCTCGCCCGCGAGCGCTTCCGCATCGGCGAACCGCCCGCTCTGGGCCAGCGTATCGGCGAGCGCGCCCCGGCACAGCGCCGCCTCCTCGCTCCCTGCGCCCCACCGCTTCTCCGCGTCCGCGAGTGCCGCCCGCAGCAGCGGCTCGGCCCGGTCAAACTGCGAGAGGCTGTTGTACGTCCGCCCGATGAGCAGCCGCAGTTCGTGCTGGTCCTCGGGCTGCTTCGCAAGATCTTTGTCCACCCGCGCGGCCCAGTCGTCCAGCATCCGCCGCAGCACGAAGTTGTCCCGTCCCCTCGCGACCTCGGGGTCTACGCCCGAGAGCACGTCCTTGAGCAAGCCCGCGGTGGTCTTCTGGCGTTCCAGCGCCGCACGGGCCGCGTCGCGCTCGCGCGAGGCCTCGGCGAAGCCGATCGCCGTCGCCGTCAAGCCTCCCACCAGCGCCACCAGCGCGAGCGACCCCCCGCCCACCAGCGCCCGGTTTCGCCGCGCAAACTTCCGCACCTGGTACCACGTGCTCGGCGGGCGGGCCGCGATGGGCTCATCGCTCAGGAACCGGCGCAGGTCTTCACTCAGCGCCGCCGCCGACTGGTACCGACGCTCGCGCTCTTTCTCCAGCGCCTTGGACGCGATGGTCTCAAGGTCGCCCTTCGCCGACGAGATGACCGTGCTCAGTGAGGGCGGGTCCGCCTCCGTCACCGTGCGCAGCGCTTCCTGCAGCGCCTTGCCCGTCAGGTCATGCGGGAGTTGCCCCGAGACCAACTGGTACAGGATCACCCCCAGCGCGTACACATCAGTCCGCGTGTCGATGCGCGAGGGGTCGCCCTCCACCTGCTCCGGGCTCATATACGCCAGCGTGCCGATGAGCGGGCGCTCGCCCGTGGCGATGACGGTGATCTGCGCCGCGGGCTGCCCGCCCGTCGGGGACTCGACCGCCCGCGCCACGCCGAAGTCCAGGATCTTCGGCTGCCCCGCCCCGTCCACCAGGATGTTGCCGGGCTTGAGGTCGCGGTGGATCACGCCACGCTGGTGCGCGTGCTCCACGGCGTCGCACACACGCCGGAACAGCTCGATCCGCGCCCGCTGATCCAGCCCCGCGCGGTTGCAGTGGTCCAGCAGCGTCCGCGCCGGCTCGGCCCCCCCGGCACCGCCGCCCATTCCGACACCCGTCCCGCCGCCCGAGACCAGTTCCATCGCGAAGTACGGCTGCGGCCCCAGCCCCGTATCGAACGTCCCCGCCTCAATGATCTGCGCAATCCCGGGATGTTGAAGCCGCCCCAGCATCTCCGCCTCAAACTCAAACCGCCGCAGCATCGCGGGCGTCGCCAGCCCCGGGCGGATGACCTTCAGCGCGACCTCGCGGCTGGGGCGCGTCTGGCGGGCCCGGTACACCACGCCCATCCCGCCCTCGCCCAGCATCGCGAGCAGTTCGTACTTCCCCACCGTGGCGCCGACCTTCACCAGCGGCGCCGAGCCCGCGTCGATCGGAGGCGCCGCCGCGGCCAGCCCCGCCGCTGCCGTGGGCGGACGGTCCAGCGGCCCGGCGTGCGTGGTCCCCCCCACCGCGAGCATCAACTCCACCTGCCGCCGCAAGTCGGTGTCGCCGCCGCAGCGCTGCGCCAGTGCCTCGGGCCATTGCTCCCGCGGCAAAGCGGACACCGCCGCGAAAACCGTCTCGATCTGTCGCATCCGCGCGAGGTCCATCACGCGCCCCCGCCGTCCTTGCTCAACTCGGCGTGCATCCACGCCCGCGCAAAGGCCCACTCGGATTTCACCTTGTGCTCGGTCATGCCCAGCGCGCTGGCCGTCTGCTCGATCGACAACCCCGCGAAGTACCGCAGCATGACGATCTGCGCCTTCACACGGTCGTACGCGTCGAGCTTCACCAGCAGATCATCGATGGCGATCATCGTGCCGTCCTGCGGCTCCGACGTGAGCGCCGAATCCGACAACGCCTCACGGGCCCGCCCGCCGCCACGCTTCAGGCTCCCCCGCGCCCGCGCCCGATCCACCAGAATCCGTCGCATCGCCTGGGCCGCGGCGGAGAAAAAGTGTCCGCGGCTGTTCCACGACACATCGCCGTCCCCCACCAGCCGCATATACGCCTCGTGTACCAGCGCCGTGGGCTGCAGGGTGTTCCCCGCCTTCTCTCCCGCGAGCTGCGACGCGGCGATCCGCCGCAGTTCGTCGTACACCACCGGCAACAGGTCTTCGGTCGCGCTGCCCTGCCCGGCGCTGGCGCGCTCGAGCAACTGCGTGACCATGTGCTGCGCCGCGGCGTGGTCGCCCGGGCCTCCGCCCCCTGCCGCCGCGGGATGTCGCGCTGGGTGATGACGCACTGGGGCAATCCTCAGGAAGGCGTAGGCCCGACCCACGATTGTGCCTCTTTCCGGGCGCTAGGGCAACCGCAAGCACGGTCAACGCCGGGGTTATCCGCAGGAAGCAGCGCCGCCCGCGTCCGTAAACCCAGTTCCCCGCGAACCACCGCCCGGAGAATGGCACGGCGTCACCCGCCGCGCTTCCACACCGCCACCTCGTTCTGCAGGTGCACGCCAAAGGTCGCCTTCACCTTCTCGCGGACGCGCTCCATCAGTTCGATGACGTCGCGGGCCTTGCAGCCGGGCTTGGTGATGAGGAAGTTGCCGTGGACATGGCTCACCTCCGCACCGCCGACGGTCATGCCCTTGCACCCCGCGCGATCGATGAGCATCCCCGCCGACGTGAGTTTGCCCTCGTGCCAGGCGTTCTTGAAGCAGCACCCCGCCGAGTTCTCCGCCATCGGCTGGCTGCCCTTCTTGTAGGCCATCACTTCCTTCAGCCGCTCGCGCAGCGCCGGCTGCTGCGACTCGGGCACCTGCTTGAGCGCGAAGTACGCCCCCACCACAATGTTGTGCTCCAGCCCGGAGTGCCGGTACGAGAACCCGATCTCGTCATGGGGAATGCTCAGTTCCTGCCCCGTCAGCGTGAACACGCGCACGCGGTCGATCGCCGAGCCGATCTCCCCGAACTTGCCCCCGGCGTTCATCACTACCGCCCCGCCCACGCTCGCCGGGATTCCTGCAAGCCCCTCCAACCCCGCGATCCCGCGGCGCACCGCCTCTGTAATCAACTGCGGCAGCTTCGCCCCCGCTTGGGCGCTCACCAGCGGGCGCTCCCCCGCGCCCCAGTCGACCCGGTCGAGGTGCTGAAGCGACACCACCACGCCGTCGATCCCGTCGTCGTCCACCAGCAGGTTGGCCCCGTCGCCCAGCACCCGCACGCGCTGGCCGGCGAACGCCATCAGCAGGTCGCGGAGCTCTTCCTCCGTGCGCGGACGGGCCAGCACGTCGGCCCGGCCTCCGATGCCGAACCACGTGGGGATGGGTGCGTCGTGCTGGATGACCTCGTCAAACACGGGGCCACAGGGTAGCCCAGCCCCCCGTCGAACGGGTGAAGCGTTCCACCCAAGCCCCAGAATCCGCGATTCCTGCTTGGAAATACGACCCGACCCCAAACGTTGAAGTTTTGTCCAGAATTGGCGATACTCGACCGGGCCCGGGGACGTTCCGAACAGTTCCCGGCGTCTGGTGGCCAAGTTGCCGCCGACGCTATTGTTTGCTTTTAGAAGGCCCAGCCGCCCCACTTCCCTCGTCCGCGATCCCGCCCCCACCCCCCGCCGCATGCCCGACGACTCGTCCACGCCCCAGCACCTCTTCACCCCTGCCAAGCCGGGGACGAAGCTGGTCGATTTCAACGTCCTCGCCGAGGTCGGGCGGGGGGCGGCGTCGATCATCTACCTCGTCCAGGATCCAAAGACCAAGCAGATCAAGGCCCTGAAGCACGTCGAGAAGCACGACGACAAGGACCAGCGGTTCCTCGACCAGGCCGAGTCGGAGTACCTCGTCTCCTCGAAAGTCCGGCACCCCCTCGTCCGCTCCATCGAGAAGGTCATCAAAGTCCGCGACGGCCTCCTCGGCGGCGTCAAGCACCTCTACCTCGTGATGGAGTATGTCGACGGCATCAGCGTCGAACGCAAGCCCCCCGCTACGTTCGAGGCGGCGCTGAAGATCTTCATCCAGACGGCCCGAGGCCTCGCCGCCATCCACGCCGCGGGCTTCGTCCACGCCGACATGAAGCCCAACAACATCGTGGTGCTGGAAGACGGCAGCATCCGGATCATCGATCTGGGCCAGGCGTGCGCCATCGGCACCGTGAAGGAACGCATCCAGGGCACGCCGGATTACATCGCCCCCGAACAGGTGCACCGCCGGGCCATCACGCCCAAGACGGACATCTACAACCTCGGGGCCACGATCTACTGGGCGCTCACGCGGACCAACATCCCAACCGCCATCCCCAAAGAGAACAATTCACTTGTCTCGACCTTGGACGACGCGTTCATCGCCAAGCCCAAGCCCATGATCGAGGTCAACAAGCGGGTCCCCGCGGCCCTGAGCGACCTCGTCATGCGCTGCGTCGAAGTCGACCCCGAGAAACGCCCCGACGACATGACCAGCGTCGCCGACCAGCTCGAGGGGATTCTCGAGTGGATGAAGGCCAACGCGGCGTCGAGCACGGGGACCTCCGGCGGCCAGTCCGGTTCCACCTGATCAGGTGGAGACACGCACGAAATTGTGTCAACTCAGAATAGAATCATGCTTGTTTTGTACGTTTTTGAGTGAATCTCGACACTTTGTCCTGGATTTTGAGTTACTTTTCCACACGCTCGGCGTGCCCACCTCTGCAGGTGGATTCGCAGCACGCCGATGATCGCAACAACCTCAGAATTTTGCGCAAGGGACACGATCTTATGCAAGGGTGGCCCGAGCACAGTGCTGGAGTCGCCAAACTTGATTCTTTAAGACTCCGCTTCTGCCGCAGGAAGATTCGTGTTTCGGGGCATTTCGCCGAATCGTCATCGACGAGTCGCCGGATGCACCGCGTGCCCCGACGCATGCGATCATCCATGCGGAAGTGCGGTACCTGTCCAATTTTCCCCCTTCGTTCGCTTGCGTCCGAGCACACATCGAGTCGATACTTTCAATGGTCCCGACAATGGCTGTCGCGGACATCCGCATCGACTCATCGAAAGGGGAGGCAGCCATGACGCTGCAACAACTGTGCGAACCAGAGGCAGACCCGGGTGCCTCAAAGACGATCGTGATCCATCAACCTGAAATTCTGGGCTCGTGCTGTGCGCTTGTCACCAGCTTGCACACGGTTGCGCCGCAGCAGCCGCAGGCGTGGCTGGCACGCGCCGCCGCGGGGGTGTCGACACTCATCCGCCCCGGCACGGCGTGCTGGATCATGGACGCCGGGCTGAACGACGATGGAACCGCCGCAGACGCGGGCGGATGGAAGGTCCACGCCTTCGCCATCGAGGGCTGCGTGAGCGCCGAGGCCTCGCGGAAGTACCGCGAGCAGGTCGCCCGCGGCTTCCCCGCCGAAGACGCGACCTCGCACCCCGCCCGCCAGTTCGGCGTGCCCACCAACCTCTGCCTTCCCCGCGCCGACCTCTACCCCGCGGGCGCGTGGGCGAGTTCCTCGTACCGTGCGCTGTGCCGCGAAGCCGGTGTGCGCGAGTTCGCGCGGTGTGTCATCGAGTTCGAGCGCGAGTCGCCGCGCCGCTGGCTCGTCATCGAGGCGCAGGGGCTTGACGACGGGTGGGCCGCCGACGCCGACCTGCTCCGCGTGCTCAGCGCGCTGGGCGACGGCATCGCCCGCGCCTACGACCACCGGTTCCTCAGGCTCGAGCGACTCCACGCCGAACTCACCAGCCGCATCAGCCCCGCCGGGCACGCGGTGCTCCCACTGCTCGCGCAGGGCCTGAGCGAGTCCGAGATCGGCAAGCGCATCCACCGCAGCACCCACACCGTGCACGACCACGTGAAGCAGATCTACCGCGCCCTTGGCGTTTCGAGCCGGCTCGAACTCCACGAGGTATGGAACGGCGAGCGCGAGCCCGCGCGGATGTAAGCCCACGCCGCAATCAAGTTCGGCGCCGCCGGGCCGTACACTCGCCCATGCACGCGCCCCACATGTCGCCCCAGGACTTCCGTGCCGCCGCGCACGAGGTCATCGATTGGATCATCGACTACCACCACAACCAGCTCGCCACGCTCCCGGTCCTGCCGTCCGTGAAGCCCGGCGACATCGCCCGCTCCCTGCCTGAACACCCGCCCGAATCGGGCGAGCCGTGGCACGCCGTGCTCGCCGATTTTCAGCGCCTCATCATGCCGGGCGTCACCCACTGGCAGGCCCCCGGGTTCCACGCCTTCTTTCCCTCGGCGTACTCCCACCCCTCCATGCTGGGCGACATGCTCTGCGGCGCGCTGGGGGCCGTGGGGTTCCTCTGGCAGGGCTGCCCCGCGATGACCGAGCTCGAGACGGTCGTCCTCGACTGGCTGGGCGAAATGGTCGGCCTCCCCGCCTCGTTCCTCGATGGCCCTTCAAATCACAAGGGCGGCGGGGTGATCCAGGGCACCGCCAGCGAAGCCGCTCTGGTGGCGATGCTCGCGGCAAAGGCACGTTCTGTCTCACAGTCAAAGACCCCGAACCCCGGCTTCACCGCTTACACCTCCACCCAAGCCCACAGCTCCATCGTCAAAGCCGCGATGGTCAGCGGCGTCGGACGGGAAAACGTCCGGCTGATCGGCACCGATTCCAAACTTGCGATGCGCCCGGACCTTTTGGAGCAAGCGATCACGGAGGACGCCGCGGCGGGGCGCACGCCGTTCTTTGTCGCCGCGACCGTCGGCACCACCTCGACCACCGCGCTCGACCCGCTCGAACCCATCGGAGCGATCGCGCAGCGTCACGGCGTGTGGCTGCACGTCGACGCCGCGTACGCCGGGGCCGCCATGGTGTGCCCGGAGTTCCGCTGGATGCAGGCGGGGCTCGAACGCGCCGACTCGTACAACTTCAACCCGCACAAGTGGCTGCTCACCGGGTTCGACTGCTCGTGCCTGTGGGTGCGCGACCGCGCCCCGCTCATCGATGCCATGTCGATCACGCCGGAGTACCTGCGGAACAAGGCCTCGGAAGCGGGCGAGGTGATCGACTACCGCGACTGGCAGGTGCCGCTGGGCCGGCGCTTCCGCGCCCTCAAACTCTGGTTCGTCCTGCGCCACTACGGCGTGTCGGGGCTTCAGGCCTACATCCGCGAGCACGTCGCGCTGGCGGAACGCTTCGAGAGGTTGGTCCGCGAAGACCCGCAGCAGCGGTTCGAGATCGTCACGCCCCGGGTGCTCGGGCTGGTGTGTCTCCGCGCGAGGCGCGGCGGGGACGCCGAGACCAAGCGCATCCTCGATCACGTCAACGCCACGCGCCTCGCCTACCTCACCCACAGCGTCGTCCCCGACCCCGCCACCGGCGAGAACACCACCATCATCCGCGTCTCCATCGGCACCGCCTCGACGAAGCAGGAGCACGTCGAACGCCTGTGGGGCCTGCTCTGCGAAGCCGCCAAGGGCTGAACCGCTCACGTGCCACGATGCTGGGCCGTCCTCGGACCAGCGTCGTGCCCGCCAACGCACCATTACCATCCCGGCATGACGCTCCGCGCCCTCTCCACGGTCGTGCTTCTGTTCCTCTCCAACTGCTTCATGACCTGGGCGCGGTACGGCCACCTGAAGAAGGCCGCCTGGGGCATCCCCGCCGCCATCTTCATCTCGTGGCTCATCGCCCTGCCCGAGTACGCCCTGCAGGTGCCCGCCAACCGGCTGGGCCACTTCCAGCACGGCGGCCCCTTCACCGCCCCGCAGCTCAAGGTCTTGCAGGAGGCCATCACACTGGTGGTCTTCGCCGGCTTCAGCACATGGGTGCTGAAAGAGAAACTCCGCAGCACCGACGTCATCGCCTTCATCCTCATCTTCGCGGGCGTCGCGGTGGCGATGTGGGGCAAGCGCGCCACCACGCCATGACTCACGACCGGCCTCGAAGATTCCCCACGCCCGAAAACCCCGACATCACCCAAACCCCTGTCAGGAACCGACTTACGTCCGATTGCGAATAGTCCCGGCCCAACCGTCTCCTACGGCTACGATGCCGTTTGTCCGCGTGCGCGCTCCTTTCCCCCTTCGATTCACGACACAAGGCCCCCCATGACCACCCCCAGCCAACCCCGCCGAGCCGACAACCGCCAGGGCTTCACCCTCGTGGAACTGCTGGTGGTGATCGTGATCGTCGTGATCCTCGTGGGCCTGCTCGTCCCGGCGCTGTCGGGGGCGCGAAAGGCGGCAAAGAAGGCCGCGACACGCTCGCAGATGCAGTCGTTCCTGGCGGCGTGCGGGGCGTTCAAGGCGGACAAGCAGCGCCAGCCGGGGGCGGTTCCCACCGATTTCCTCGGCCTTCCCGACAACGATGCTCGCAACAACCTGGGCTTTGGCCTGAGCATGATGCAGAGCGCGGTGCTCGATCTTGCAGGCGGCGTGGTGAAATCGGGGCCGAACGCCGATGCCACGACGAATACTCAAGAGGTTCTGCGTTACCCCTTTTCTACGGCGCAGATCAAGCTCGTGGTCGACCATGCCGAGATCGGCGCGGCGAACGGCCCGCAGTACATCAGCCTCTCGCGCGATGCATTCGCACTTGTCGAAGGACACGTTCATGGCAACAAGCCGCTGAAACTCTTGCCCGACGGCCGGCCTGAAGACGGTACCCGTCCAATCGCACGCATCCCTCAACTGGTCGATTCCGACGGCATCCCGATCCTCATGTGGCAGCAGGACAACCTCGCCTCCGCGGACGCGGACATGGCAGCGATGTTCAGTGTCAACGGCATGGGAACACCTCCCGGCGCGACACCCCGTCCGAAATTCACTTGGTCGGCGAACTCGGGCGTCCTCACGGCTTCGCGCCTTGGGAAGAAGCGGGCTGATCAA
>CAYZFW010000021.1:0-7652 GCA_964477615.1 uncultured Phycisphaeraceae bacterium
CGTGCTGCACGAGCCGGAGATCCCCAACAACACGGGGAACATCGGGCGGACGTGCATCGCGACCGGGTGCGCCCTGCACCTCGTGCATCCCCTGGGGTTCGACACTTCTGAGAAAGCGCTGCGTCGGGCGGGGCTGGACTACTGGCCCCGGCTAGGTGTGATCGAGCATTTGCATTGGGGGGCGTACCTCGGGTGGAGCGGGTCGGGGGTGCCGGAGCACGGCTGTGCCGCAGACGGCAAAGCCGTGGCACGGAGCGTCACGCCGCGGCGCTGGTTCTTCACCACCAAGGCGAGCCGGACGGTGTGGGACGCCGACCTTCGGCCCGGCGACCACCTCGTCTTCGGCAAAGAGACCCGCGGGCTGCCCGATGAACTGCTCCGCGAGCACGGTGACAGCATGTTGTCACTCCCGATGGTCCAAGGGGAGCGGTCGCTCAACCTCGCCACGGCGGTGTGCGCGGTGGTGTACGAGGGGCTGCGCCAGTGCCGAGCGCGCGGCGAGATCACCCTGGGTGAGAACGCACGCATTGAGCGGGTGGACGGGATCACCTGAATCCCGTGTGGTGTCAATCGCAGTTTGAAGTGTGCCCGTGCCACTGACCCGTCCGCGGGTCAGTGATCTTGGAATGTCCAAACCGGTGGAGCACTGACCCGCGGACGGGTCAGTGGCACGCGATTTCGTCGTCACATCGCCGCGAGCGCGGCCGGGTCGAGCAGTTGCATCACGGCCACCGCCACCGGGATCACGCTGATGTACACCGCTGCCCGCGAGAGTTTCGACCCCGCCGAGGCGTGCTTGCGCCCCACGATTTCGCACGCCACGAGGACGAAGAACACGGTGCCAAACTTGAAGAGGGTCATGCCGGTCAGCCCCGTGGCCTCGATGGCGCGGGCCTTCTCGATCACCCACGCCGCGACGACGTTGACCTCCACGCCCCCCAGCCGCAGGATCAGCGAGGTGAGAAGCACATCCAACGCGGCTAGCGCGATGTATCCGGAGTACGCCTTCGGGTAGAGGATCGGGTCCCGAAACATGGCGATGAAATCCTACTCAATCGTTCGGAGCGTTCGCAAGGGCTTTTCGCACGATGCCACTGTAAAGATCGTGCGCACGCTGGCGGGTTTCGGTTGCAGATTCGGGATTCTGGCCCATTGTCCAAGCGTCCAGTTGCATCACAGCTTGACGGACGAACATGTCGGTGCCGTCGATGGTCCGAAGGCCAAGACCCCGTGCTTGCCGAAGAAGCGGGGTGTCCAAGGGGGAATACACCGTATCCATGACGGCGGGGGAGCCCGTTCCCCTGTTCTCGGGCGGTCCGTCGGGGCATGGCCTCTTCACTGCGATGGTGTCCAAAGGGATCGCCGATTCGTCCGGTGCCGGTCCGCCCTTCATGCCCACCGGGGTGCAGTTGATGAACGCGTCGCAGCACGACCCGGCCAGCCTGTCCCATGGGCCGACAACGATCCTCCCCCCGGCTCCCCCGGCTCCCCCATCCGCCCCGAGGTCCGCCACAAGCCGCTCGGCCCGATCGGACGTGCGGTTGTAGACAACGACTGTCGCTCCGGCGTCCATCAGCCCGCACGCCACGGCCCGCGCGACGCCGCCGGCCCCGATGACCCCAACGCGCCGCCCCCGCACCGCGCCGACGGCGGATTCAAGGGACGCCACCGCCGCGGGCGCGTCGGTGTTGGAGACCTCGCACGATCCGTCGTCAAGCACCGCCAGTGTGTTCGCGGCCCCGCAGCGCTGCGCGAGCGGGTCGATGTGCCAGCGCCGGGAGGTGTCCTCGCGCGCGAAGCGGATCAGGTGTTCCTTGTGCGGCAGCGTCACACTCGCGCCGCGGAAGTGCAGGTGCGCGTCGTCGAGCATCGCCCCCAGCGTCGCCTTGAAATGCTCCCACTCCGCCGGCACCGGCAGCGGCAGATACACCCCGTCGTGCCCGCGCAGCGCGAAGCCCGCGTTGTGCACCCGCGGCGAGAGGGAGTGCCCCACCGGCCAGCCGATCACGCCGTAGACCCGAGTGGCACGCCCGATGGAACGGAAGCGGTACGTCTCCAACAGATCACGGAGGGTGGGCTGCCCGGGCGCGGTGGTGGACTGATCCCGCAGCGCCGCGAAGGTGAGGAACCCGCCGAACTTGGGCGCGAGCACGCGCGACATGAGACCAAACTCGCCCATCCCCAGCGCGATGGTGGGGCGTCGGGCGTGGCGGAGGATGTCGAAGAGTTCGAGGTTGTCACGCAGCGAGCGGGCCCGGAAGGCGATCTTGTTCACCGCCGCGGCGGGCTCGGCCTCCATCGATGCGATGAGGCGCGAGAGGTTCGCGGGGCGGGTGTTGAAGTCGTGGGCGCTGAGGATGAGCCCCGGGGCGAGGTCGCGCGATCGGGCGGGGAAATCCACGCTGAGATTGACCTTCTGCCGCAGGTTCGCCGAGCGGGCGTAGGTGGCGAGTTCGATGTCGAGGTAGCGCGGCGGATGGTCCGGGGCCGCGAGCGTTCCGAGATGCTCGTACAGCGAGACGCGGGAGGAGTCGTCGCCGTCGTACCCGCCACCTTCGCTGGCGGCACGGCAGGTGACGATGCAGGGCAGCGGGGACTCGGCACAGAGGCGATTGATCTGGGCCGCGCCGAAATCATCGAAGGCCGAGGCCGACTCGGGGTCCTGCCCGTGGAACACGTGGTCCACGCGAAACTCGACCAGATCCGCGCCGCCGGCCTTCGCGAGCGCGGCGTCGCGCAGGGCGTCGTCGATGTCCTCGACCATGATGGGCACGCAGAGCAGGGTCACGCGGGCATGCTATCCGCCCGTGGTTCGTCATCAGTGCCATTGACCCGTCTTCGGGTCAATGCCTGTTCCTGTGCGAAATCACATCTGGCGCACTGACCTGAAGACGGGTCAATGGCATGGCGCAGACCATGTCATGGACGAGTGCTTACGGGCACGGCCTGCCGAACGCACCGAGGAACCCGACCAGGTCGGCCGTGTTCACCACGCCGTCGGAATTGATGTCCGCCGGGTTCAGGGGTGAGACGGTGGTCCCGAACCGCCCGAGGAACGCCGTCAGGTCCGCGGTGTTAATGAACCCGTCGACATTGAGATCGGGCAGCAGGTTCGTCACGCGCCCGGCCCCCGAGACCACGGTGAATCCGGTGCACGAACTCGTCACGGCGCAGTCGTAGACGTCCAGCGTGTCGGGCTTGGTGAGGTTCGAGATGGTGAGTTCGTTCGTGGTCGCGCCGGCGTAGCGGTTCACGAGGTTGGTGACGTTCACGCCGTTGCGCCGCCACTGGTACGTCAGGCCGGTGCCGAGTGCCTCGACGCGGAGTTTGGCCGAGCGACCGAAGCAGGCGGGGGTGACGGTGGCGGGGGCGGGGACGAGCGGGCCGCCGTCGAAGGTGACGCTGACGTTGACGTTGCACCAGTCCTCGTTGGCGTTGCCGAAGCGATGGGTCTGCACCCAGAGGGTGTCACCGGGGTTCAGGACCAGCGGGAGCGCGCCGGAGATCGGGACAAGATCGACCGCCGCGGAAGGATGCGGCGCGGCAAAGGTCGGTGCCACCACATCGGTATCGACGCCGCCGACGCGCTTGACGACGCGGCACAGCGCGCCGTCCCATGTGCCGAGCTTCTCGAACTTACCGCTGACGGCGGTGACGACGATGGGGGCCTGGATGTTGAGCGCGGCGCAGCCTTCGAGGCCGTCGCCCTCGCCGGGGTGCAGGAACACGCCGGTGAACGAGGGTGGGCGGTAGGAGAAGTTGATCTGGTTGATGAGCGGGTTGTCGGAGTAGATCGGACCGCCGGTGGGAATGCTAAAGGCGAACGCGGGCGAGCCCCAGAACCCTGCGGTGACGTTCAGGCTGGTGGCGGGCACACCCACCAGCAGCGGTCCGCTCGGCGTGCCTTGGTGGTACGTCCAGGCCGAGTCGGTGTCCTGCGTGGCGCGGAGGGCGGGATCGCCCGAGGCGAGATACGCAGATGCCAAGTCGGTGGTGAACGGCCCGCAGGCGACGGCGCCGCCTTGGGCGGACGCCGCGAGTGCGACGCCGGAGGCAACGATTGACGCGGCACGGACATGGAAGGGCATCAGCATCGAATCTCTCCTCTTGCTTCGTTCCTGTTCTGCGGCTGGCCTCGTGTGGTACCGGGCCGCACTGACCCCAAGGTACCGGCGAACGTCACAGGAACAAGGGGTTTGTCGGGCGACACCGGCCCGCGTCACGTCCGAGATTTTCTTGCGGGCGGTCAGATCCAGCCCAGGTTCTTCAGGGCGACGTACTCGCACCACACCGCGCCGGCGCACAGCATCAGCCAGAGCAAGGCCTTGAGCGTGCCCCACTGGTCGTCTTCCCATTCACCCCGGAGCGCCGAGATGAGGTCCGGGATGAGCAGGTACTTGACGGAATCGATGAAGTCGGCGGTGCTGCCGAAGAGCGCGTACCCGAAGAGCCAAAACACCGGCAGGTTCGCGGTAATCAGGATGGCCCAGCCCCACCAGTCCATGCTCCCATGATAGAGCGGGGCAAACCTATGCCCTCCGGTACACTCCCCGCGTGCGGCGAGCGTCCCCACAGCACGAACCTCTTCCGGACGACCGTACGGGCGGAGAAGCGGCGCGCGGCGACACCGCGCAAGCGCGCTCCGACACCAAGCCCCCCACAACCCGCATCGGTGGTGCGCTCGGCCCGAAGCCCTTCGAGGGCGCCTCGTCACCCAACATCGGCGCGGTGCCGCTCGGCTCGGCCCTCTCCGGGTCGCTCCCGTGCATCGGCTGCGGGTACGAACTCCGCGGGCTCTCGATCCGCTCGGTGTGCCCCGAGTGCGGCATCGCCGTCCGCGCGACCATTCTCTACAACGTCGACCCCCACGCCGACGAGTTCCAGCCGCTGCACACGCCCCGGTTCAGCGCGGCGTGCCTGAGCCTGTGGCCCGCCGCGGCATTACTGGCGTGCCTCGCCTCGTGGGCGTGGCGCGTCGACGATATCGTCGAGGTGCTGTCGGGCTCGGCCACGGGCGTTGGGAGGGTGGTGGCCGATATCGAGTGGTACGCCGCGGCACTCTCTGGGCTTTCGCTCTTGGGCATCATCAGGCCGGCCAAGGGTCTGGCGTGGTGGAAGTCTGCGGCGGTGGTGATGGCGATCCTTGCGTATGTGCCGCTGTTGTGGTGTGTTGCCCGCATCCAGCAGATCGATGCCGTGCGCGGCGTGGCGTACTTCTCGTCCGCACTGCACAACGACCGCGTCGCCCTGCACATGCTGATGACCATCTGCATGGGCTTCATCTTCGCGGCGGTGCGCCCCGTTGCCCGCGACCTCGTGCGCCGGTCGCTGGCGCTGCGGATGGGGCGTGTGGACCGGCAGACCTTGCTGGTGATGGTGGGGGTCTCGGGGCTGGTGCTGCTGGGCGACGCCCTGCGCTGGTTCGCGGGGAACAACGACGTCCCGCAGGTGATGGCCGTGGGGACGCTGATCGTCGCGGTGGGGAGTTTGTTTCTGACGCTCGGGATCGCCAGCGCGACGGTGGACGGCTGGCGCATCGGGGCCGCGATGCGCTCGCCGGCACCGGGGATGCGCCAGATCGTGGGCGGTGCGGGCACAGACGCCGGTGGGGCTTCGGCGCGGTGATCGCCCGAGACCAATGAAAAACGGGCCAGCGTTTGCCGGCCCGTTGAGGTCATTTCTGCATAGTTCGAGAATCAGCGGCGGCGGCGCAGGCCCATCAGGCCCGCGGCACCCAGCACACCCGCCACGCCCGGCGCGGGGATGATCGCCAGTGAGCCGAAGAACACGTTGCCGCGCCCGTCGCCGATGTCGCCAAGGAACGTGGCGGCGCCGGTGGCCAGATCGATCTGGTAGAAGCCGCTGTACGAGCCGCCGGTGTTCAGCACGGCGTAGGCGTTGGGCCCGAAGATGTCGAAGCCGGCGTTCCCGTCGAAGTCCACGCCCAGACCACCGACCAGGTTTACCTGCCCGTTGTTCGGCGGGCTCTGCGTCAGCAGGGTGTTGCTGCGCGAGTCGAGGTTGTAGAGGGTGGTCGAGGTCGAGCCGGCGAAGTTGTTGGTGTACGCCGAGGCGACGACAAAGGGGCTGTCGCCGTTGGCGAAAGCGAGGTTGCCGTCCGGTGACACAACATCGCCCGTGGTGGGGTGCATGCGGAGGTTCTGATTGGAGCTGGAAGTGACGCGGATGCGGTCGACGGTGGGATTGAAGTCGAAGCCGTAGAACGAGCCGGTCAGCGTCGCGCCGTTGCCGCCGATGGCGGTGGCCGCTCCGGTACCCGTGTCGAGCGTGTAGAGCTTGCCGCCGCTGCTGAGGCCGTAGAGCTGGCCGGTGGCGGGGCGGAAGTCGATGCCGACGAGGGACTCGCCCGAGCCGAGCCCGGTGACGTTCCCGATGAAGTTGGTCGCGCCTGGCGTGGCGAGCCCGAACGAGTAAAGGCTGGTGCCGCCGACGTTCAGGGCGTAGGCCGCTGACGTCACGCCGGCGGAAGCCTGACCTGCGACCATCACAAACGCCAACACCGCGATGCTGCTGCGAATCTTCATTTTCTCGTCCTCTCAGTGGGTCCCGCGCCCATGACCGTGTGCACGCCCTGAGACATGGCCAGGGTTCACGGAACGGAGTGCGGGTCGGATCTGGAATTGACTCGTACTGGTGCCGCGCTGTGCGAACGCGCCACCCATCTCTCCCCAGTATGCAGCGCAAACGCGTGAACGCTAGCGTGAACATCCTAAACCGTGGTTTTTCTTGGCCACGTCCGATAATCAATTCGTTCCAATGCCGTCAATGCGCCTGACGACGGTCATGCGCTCGGCCAGGGGTACCAGCGTCCATCCGCACGGCCGTTCGCCGCTCAGGGGCGGGGCCGACGCCAAGGCAGTCGATGCCCGTCCGCGGCGACTCGGTCGTTTCAGGTCACGAGCGCCATATGCCCTTCGCCAGCACACCACTCTTGCCAACTGATCGCCAGCGTCAAACTCTCACCGTACGATCACCTGGCGCTCACACGAGTGGACCGATTTCGGAGGATCACCGCGGCTGCGGAGCCGGAGGGCGGGCCGGGCCTTCCGGCGGGGCCACCTGCGGTGCCACGGGCTCGTTCGCCGGGGTACCTGTGCGGGCCTCGGGCTGGGACTGGAGTTCCGGGCCCTTCGGCGCTTCCACCGGCACCACCGGCGGGACAACCGTCGTGCGCGGATCAACGTTGGTGTTCGTGTCGGCGGGGGTGCGGGGCGTGGCACCCTCGGCGTAGGGGCTGCCGGGCATGTCTGCACGAGGCATTTCCGGCGCGGCGCGGAGGGTCATCTCAAGCCGGCGCGCGGTGTTCGGCGGGACAGGAACGCGGTTGTCGCGGGTGCCGAAAATGCGCCCGCCCATCTTGATCTCCCACACCATCTCATCGGGCTTGTACTCGTTGGGCCCTGTTCCCTTGCGGAAGCCGAGGTTCAACTGCTTGCCCACGGGGATGTCGACGGACCAGAGGCTCTCACCGGTGCGGGTGTCGTAGAGGGTGATGGTCTTGGGCTGCCACGAGGTGCTGGCGTAGGTGTAGTTGTCGTACGAGCCCAGCCAGCCGCCTTCGGTGGTGCTGTTGGCGCAGCCGCTCGTAAGGACCGCGGCGGCGGAGAGAAGGGTCACGCTGGCGAGGGTGG
>CAYZFW010000021.1:7662-14203 GCA_964477615.1 uncultured Phycisphaeraceae bacterium
AGGGGGGCGGGGGGGGGGCGTCGGGGGTCAATGGGGGGGGGTGGGTGTTGGGGATCGGGGGTAGGGGGTCGGGGGGAGGCGGGTCTGGCGGGCGGTAGGATAAGGCACGCCGTGCGCGGACCTTTTCTATGCCACCGGTTGGTGGCGGGTTCGCGGGATTGTCCTCATCGTCCGAAAACCGGGGGGTACTGGAGCCAAAGCGATGGGGAGCGACGCAATGGGGGAAAAGCAGCCGTTCCGGGTGGGGCACGGGTATGACCTTCACCGCTTGGCCCCGGTTGGGCACCGCGCCCCGGGGAACTCGGGGGGGATCCCGTGGGGGGGCGAGGGGATGGGTCGGCCGTTCATCCTGGGGGGCGTTCGGGTGGACCACCCGACGGGGCCGGTAGGGCATTCGGATGGTGACGCGCTGTACCACGCCGTGACCGATGCGCTGCTGGGAGCGCTGGGACAGCCGGATATCGGGCAGCTCTTCCCCGACACCGACCCCCGGCACAGCAACGAGGATTCGTCGGTGTATGTGCTGCAAGCGGCGAAGCGGGTGCGCGATGCGGGGTACCGGCTGCTGAACATCGATTGCACGGTGATCCTGGAACGGCCGAAACTTTCGCCGATCAAGGAGGACATCCGGGCCAACATCGCGCGGCTGCTTGGTGTCCGGCTTGATCAGGTGAACGTGAAGGGGAAGACCCACGAGCGCGTCGATGCGGTGGGCGAGGGGCGAGCCATCGAGGTGCACGTCGTCGCGGCGCTCGCGGCGGTGTAGCGCCTCAGCCGCCGTTCCGGGGGGGCGCGTACGCTGCAGCCCGCGAGCCGCATTCATGTCAACCATCCAAAGCCCACTCCGCCCGCTCATCGAGAAGCACCTGCCGTCGCTGCGCGAACTGCGCCGCGATCTGCACAGGCACCCCGAACTGTGCTTCACGGAAGAGCGCACTTCGGGTGTGGTTGCGCGTGAGCTCCAGGCCATTGGTCTCAAGCCCGTGACGGGCCTCGGGGCGCAGGTTCGCGGCGAGAAGGGCACGGGGGTCGCCGTGCTGATCCCGGCGACGAAGACCGCCGAGAAGGCCCGGACGGTGGCGCTGCGGGCCGACATGGACGCGCTGCCCATCCACGAGAACACCGGCTGCGCGTACGCCTCGGCCACGCCGGGCCTGATGCACGCGTGCGGTCACGACGGGCACACGACGATGCTCATCGGCGCCGCGCGGGTGCTGATGGAAACCAAGGATCGTCCGAACAACGTGGTGCTGATCTTCCAACCCGCCGAGGAGGGCGGTGCGGGCGCGGAGAAGATGTGCCGCGACGGCGTGCTTGACGGGCGCGTGCTGGGGCACAAGGTCGAGAGCGTCTTCGGCCTCCACGGCTGGCCCGACCAGCCGCTGGGCACCGTGGCGGTGCGCGCGGGTCCGATGCTCGCGGCGACCGATGACTTCGTCGTGACCATCCGGGGCAAGGGCGGGCACGCCGCCCAGCCGCACCTGTGCGTGGATCCCGTTGTGGCGACGGCCCAGATCATCACGGCGGTGCAGACCATCGCCTCGCGGCGCTTCAACCCCTTTGAGCCGATGGTGCTCACGGTCGCTGCCGTCCACGCCGGGACCGCCAACAACATCATCCCCGACACGGCGGAGTTCATCGGGACGATGCGGACCGTCTCGCCCGAGGCGCGCCGCCTCGGGGAGTTCGAGTTCAAGCGGGTGGTGGCCTCGATGGCGGCGTCGCTGGGCTGTGCCGCGGACATCCAGTGGAACACCGGCTACCCCATGACCACCAACCACCCGGAGGCCACCGAGCGGGTGCGAAGGGTGGCCCGGGGCACGGTGGGAGAGGCCAACCTCCAAGTCCGAGAACACCCCACGATGGGGGGGGAAGATTTCGCCTACTACGGCGATCACGCCAAGACGGCCTTCTTCTTCCTGGGCTTGCGGAAAGCGGACAAGGCCCCCTTCGCCGGGCTGCACACGCCGGAGTTTGACTTCAACGACGAGGCGATGCCTGCGGGGATCGCGATGCTTGCGGGGTTGGGGCTGGAAGCCTGACAGCCGGGAACTCCTGGTTTGGACCGGGTGATCACAGGTCCGAATAGCGACTGGGATGGGAATGAAAGGGGTTTCTGGTTGATCACAGCCGCAAAAAAGGTCGGGGAATGGAACAAAATCCACATGTCCCGGCTTGACTGTGAACCGGCGTGGGGCACACTAGAGGTAGGTTGAGAGGGAATTGAAACCGTCGTGGCGCGTTGCCACTGCGCTGTGGCCAAAGGGCCGGTCAGCGCGACCTCTTCTCTCAACTGCAAAGTGACTGTTCAAGCCGCCGACCGGTGGGGTTGGTTGCGCTTGACATGAGGAGGAATCGCGTCATGAAGAATCTTCTGTGCGTCGCCGCCCTGGCTGCCCTCGCCGGCACCGCTTCCGCCAACGATCAGCTCGGCCCCCAGATCTCCATCGCCCAGAACGCCAACCTGCTCTCGCAGCAGTTCGGCAGCGGCGACCGCGGCACCGAAGCCTGCGTGTGGGACACCATGTACGGCGCTGGCCCGACCACGACCACCGGCACCCCCCGCACCTTCATGGGCGGCGCGATCGGCTCGCTCGCCGGCGCTGGCGCTCTGACGCTTACCGGCCTCGATGCGGTCATGGTCAACACGACCGGCGCGGCGATCAACGGCATCCGCGCCATCCGCCTGAACTTCACCATCTGGGGCGGCTTCGGCACCGGCACGCTCGCCTCTGACCTCGTCTTCACGAGCCAGCTCGCCCAGGCCTCCGCCGACTTCACCCTCGCCACCCCCCTCAACCTCGCCAACAACACCTACCTGCCCGTCGGCAACGACTTCGCGCAGGGCCCCAACGCTGCGAACGCGGGCGTTGACCTCACCGCGCTGAACATCGTGATCCCCAACCCCGCCGCGATCGCGGGCATCACCTTCAACTGGCAGGTCGACCTCGGCGCTGGCTTCGTCGCCACCCAGGCCGGTCTGACCTCGGGCCTGGTTGCGAACGTTGCTCCGCAGACCATCGGCACCCCCGGCTTCAACGCTCCCGGTGGCTTCTTCCGTAACGCCGGCCCCCGCGCTGGCGGCTACGCCGACGGCAACTTCCTGAACAGCGACGGCCGCAACTTCGGCCCCGGCGCTCCCAACACCAACCTGGCCTACCGCCTGTACGCCACCCCCACCCCCGGCGCCGCCAGCCTGCTGGCCGTCGCTGGCGTGGTCGCCGCCCGCCGCCGCCGCGCCTGATTCGCTGAAGAGCGAACCCAGGCTCGCGTGAACGCGAGCGAGACTCTCATGCAGTCACAACGGACCCCCGTCTTCGGACGGGGGTCTGTCTTTTTCGGCGTGTCCGTGGCCGCGTCATCTCACAACCTACAATGCCGTCATGCCGCACGTCTCCACCGCCACCACCCTGGCCGCGTCGTCCGGGCTTTCGAGCCACGTGGACGCGGTGATGGCGGCGGAGCAGGTGTGCGAGTCCGCCCTCGCCGGGCTGCAAGGCAATCGCCCGGACCTCGCGCTGCTGTTTGTCTCGGGCGGTCACGTGAAGAAGTTCGCGGAAGTCGCGGAAGAGGTGCGGCGCACGCTCGCGCCCGGGGCGCTGCTGGGGGTGTCGGGCGAGAGCGTGGTTGGGGCCGATGTGGAACTCGAAGGCTCGGCGGGGGTGTCGCTTCTGGCGCTGACGATGCCGGGGACGACGATCACGCCGTTTCTGTACGCCGATCTGCCGTTTGTCGGCGCGGACGATTCGGTGTCGCTGGAAAAGATGGCCGGGGCGATCGGGGCGGCGAAGGACCTCCGGGCGGTGTTCTTCTTCGGCGATCCGTTCTCGGTGCCGGTGAACCCGCTGGTCGAGGCGATCTCGCGATGCCGCACTGCGGTGCCGGGGCTGCGGCGTGTGCCGGTGATCGGCGGGATGGCGTCGGCGGCGCGGGCCCCGGGGGCGAATGCCGTGGCGATCAACGACCGCGTGCTGCGGGCTCAGGGCGCTGGGCTGACCATCCGAGGCGATGTGTCGGTGGACACGCTGGTGAGCCAGGGGTGCCGGCCCATCGGCAAGCCCATGGTGATCACCGAAGGATCACGCAACGCGGTGCGGAAACTCGGCGGACGCCCGGCCCTCGAAGTGCTGCACGAGACCGTGCACGAACTGCCCGACTCCGACCGCGAACTGGTTCAGAACGGCGTGTTCGTCGGGCGCGTCATCAACGAGTACAAGGACCGTTTCGGTCGCGGCGACTTCCTCATCCGCGGGATCGTCGGCATCGACCGCAACTCCGGTGCCCTTGGTGTCAACGACAACATCCGCGTCGGCCAGACCGTGCAGTTCCACCTCCGCGACAAGGTGACGGCGAGCGAGGACCTGCGGCTGCTCTTGGATGCGCAGCGCCTCCAGGCCCCGCCGGTGGGCACGCTGCTGGTGACGTGCAACGGACGCGGGAGCAACCTCTTCGGCGAGCGTCACCACGACGCGCGGGCGGTGTCGTCGGCACTCTCGCACAAGCCCGATGAGCCGATGCCGATGGCGGGCTTCTCCGCGGCGGGCGAGATCGGCCCGGTAGGGGATTCGTCGTTCGTCCACGGGTTCACGGCCGTGGCGGCGATGTTCCGGGCGGGAAGGCGGGGGGTTGAATCGGAGTGAAGTGCGGGTAGAGTGGATGGCGTCGCCGGGTGAGGGCCCGGCAACGGAGGGCACGTCATGAACCGCAGGCATCTCATCAAACGGAACGCATCGGCGTTGTCGGTCATCGCGCTGGTTGTCGCGGCGGATGTGGCGCTGGGGCAGTCAGCGGTGTACGAGGGGTTCAACTACGCCGCGGGCGCACGAAATCCGACATCGATGACCGGGGGCGTGGGCTGGGCTGGCGGTTTCAGCGCGGATCGGCCCACAGTTGATGTGATGCCGAGTTCGCTCACCTCGCCGGCGGCGTTGCCGACGACGGGGCGGTCGCTCCGGTGGCAGACTTCCAATCAGTCGATCCAGTTGAGTCGCACCTTCGCCACGCCGTTTCCCACGACTTCCGACGTGTGGGTGTCGTTCATCACCCGCATGGACAACTTTCCTTCGGCGTGGGGCGTGCACTTTGGCTCGGCCAATGGGCCAGGCGTCAGCAACGCGATCAGCGGGATCAGCCTCAGCCGCGGCGATGGTTCGTTCCCCCTCATGACGGGGCAGTACGAATTCTCGGAATCGCTGACGCTCATCCGCCTGGGCGCTGACTCGGGCGGCACGCGGACCATCAGTGTGTGGGTGAAGCCGACGCCGGGGGCGCTGGGTGCGCCGCTGGCCTCGGTGACGGGTCCGACGACGCCGCTCGACCGCGTCTTCATCGGTCTGGCGTTCGAGACATGGATCGATGAGTTCCGTGTCGATACGAACCTGGCGAACGTGTTCGTGCCGGGGCCGGGGGTCGTGGGGCTGTGGCCTTTGGGAGCCTTGTTGCTCCGGCGGCGACGGCGAGCGGCTTGATCGACGCGGCGGCGCTGTGCCACGGATTGGCATTCGAGACAACCCCTGTGATCGATGGGTAACCGTAGAGCACGGCTTGTCGCCCCCGGAAAGTCGCCAAGCCGTGGCAGGGGGTCAGGGTGCCTGGGTTGCGGGTGCGGTCGTCGCCGCGGCCGCGGGCGGCGGCTCGATGGTCACCATCCCCCGGTTGATCGCGCCGATCAGCAGCAAGCCCAGCAAGATCCGATAGATGCCGAACGGCGTCAGGCCGTGCTTGTTGAGGAAGCCGACGAGCCACTTCACGGCGAAGGCGGCGCTGATGGCGGCCACCAGCATGCCGATGAGCACCGGGGTCCAGCCGAGGGTCTCGAAGAGGTTCGGCTCGCCCGTCTTGGCGGCGTGGCGGAGGTTCTTGAAAAGGTCGTAGCCTGTGGCGGCGAGGAGGGTGGGCACGCCGAGGAGGAACGAGAACTCCGCGGCGGCGCGGGGGGTGAGGCCGGAGATGACGCCGCCGGCGATGGTCATCATCGAGCGGCTGGTACCGGGCCACATGGCGAAGATCTGCAGGACGCCGACCGTGAGGGCCTGGAGCGGCGACATGCGGGCGACGTCATCGCCCGCCGAGCCGGCGTTGGACGAGCCGCTGCCGCTGGAACGCCGGCGCTTCTTGATCACCATCACGTCGAGGGCGACCATGAACAGCCCGCCGACGATGAGCGCGGCGATGACCGGCCCGGGGTGGAAGAGCGCGGCCTTGATCTTCTTCGACAGCAGGAAACCGACCGCGGCGGCGGGGGTGAAGGCGATGCAGATGTTGATGAACAGGCGGCGTCCGGCGGGGTCGGAGCCGAGGATGCCGCGGAGCATCTGGACGAAGCGCGGGAAGTACAACCCGACCACCGCGAGGATGGCCCCGCCCTGGATGATGACGTTGAAATCATCAACCGCGTTCTTGACGGCCGGGTCCCGGTTCAGCCCCATCAGCCCCGAGGCGAGAATGAGATGGCCCGTCGAGGACACCGGGAGGTACTCGGTGATGCCTTCGACGAGGCCGAGGATGATGGCTTGGAGGGTGGTCAGCATCGGAAATGACA
>CAYZFW010000022.1:0-14168 GCA_964477615.1 uncultured Phycisphaeraceae bacterium
CGAGTAACAACGTGAGTCGGACAACCTGAGTCTCAAACCCCCCGGCGGGGAGCCACACGGCTCCCCGCCGTTTCGTTTTTGCATGTCGCGGCGGTCAGGTCAACCGCCACACCGCGCGCGTACGCCCTGCCTATTGGCACTGCTGACCGAAGCGGGCGAGGAAGATGACGAGATCGGCGGTGTTGACCGTGCCGTCGGCGTTGAAGTCCGCCGTGCCGCCGGGCGTGGTGCTTTGGGAGAACCGGCCCAGGAAGATGACGAGGTCGGCGGTGTTGATGGTGTTGTCGGCGTTGAGGTCGCCGGTGCATGGCGGCGGCGGGGCCGCCCAGAAGCCGCCGGTGAGAGTGGTGCCGTCGGTGGCGATGCGGGTGATGGTGGCGTCGGGCTGGGCGAGGGTGCCTTGGAGCCTGAAGGCACCGGCGCTCACACGCGAGCCACCGCTGTCCATGGTTCTCCACGGGATCGAGTACTCCGCGCTGGCAATGCTTGCGGTGAGGAGGATGGCCGAGCAGGCCACGGCGGTGCCGATTGGATACGTGTTGGATCTCATGTGAGTCTCCGGAGATCAGCCGCACGGCCGGTCAGACCGACGGGACGCGCGTGGCTGGGTGGGGTGGGTGTTGGAAGGTGCCGGGAGCAGAGATTCGTGCCACGGTGGATCAGTTCGGGGCACCGATGATCACCGTGCCCGGCGAAGCGATGATCTGCATGGGCTTCACGAAGATGACCTTCTCGTTGTACGCGCCTGCTTCCACAAAGATCTTGTTGATCGGGCCGACGCACTGCGACAGCGCGCCGTTGATCCCCAGAGTCGGCTTGGCGAAGGTGCCGGACTGAAGGCCGATCTGGGCGCGGGAGTTGCTGACCCACACCTCGGAGGCGAGGCTGCCGGACCAGACCAGCGAGGACAGTTCGTCGCCGAGCGACCCCAGGTCGGCGTTCCCAGAGAAGGCGTTGATGCTGGACATCGCGACGTTGGTTCCTCCGCCGTTGGCGTTGGTGCGACCCGCGATGGTGAGGCCGGCGGGGATGCAATAGGAGATGCTGTGGGTCTTGTCGTTGAAGTCGTCGATATTGCCGAGGAAATTGGTCCAGGATTCCATGAAGCGGTCCTGGAAGTCGAGGATGATGCTGCGGCCTTCGTAATCCTGGTCCTCGTAGAGTTCGACGTGCGCAGTGCCGGGGCCGGGGTTGGAAATGGCGTTGACGAACCAGGGCCGGATCTCGACGAACTGCATGTAGTTGGGGGGCTGCTGCTCGACGTTTGAGCCGCTGAATCTGGGTTCGTTGCCCCACGAGTGCGGCGCGGCGTAGAGCAGCAAGGAGCCCGATGGGCTGATGTGGACGCCGCCTGCGGCGGTGAAGTTGGCCTTGTATCCCGAGGTGTCTTCGTTGAACACGAACGACTTGGTGACGCGGTGGACGAGCTGCATGTAGTTGACGGGCGCGCCGGTCATGACGACCTCGAACAGGTCGGCCTCGTCGCGCCCGAGGTAGAAGGGCGAGCCGCACGACTGGCGCTTGGTGGTGGCGATGAGGTAGAGCTTGCCGTCGTCGTTGCGGACGAACTCGTAATGCTGGTGCGCGTCGGTGCCGTCGGTGCAGAAGGGGTCGCCGTTGTTGTCCCAGGGCCACTCGTAGTCTGCGTTCCCGAAGTTGTTGGTGCTCTGGCTCCAGCGGAAGGCCTGGGTGAAGGTGATGGCCGGGTCGCGGAGGTTGGTGGAGGACGAAAGGTAGCCCACGAGCGTCTGGCCCGAGTCGACGCCGCCGATGAGAACGAGATACTTCCCGTCGGTCATCCGGGTGACAGCGAGGGTGCCGGCCTTGGAGTCGTTCAGAGGGATGAGCGAGACAGGGACGGGGTTGGTCGGGTCCGAGATGTCGAAGATCGCGAAGGCGGAGGATGTGCTGAAGGTATTGCCGCTGAGTTTGCTCTCGAGCGGCGTGAGCATCGCGTCGCCGATGATCGCGATGTTGCCGGGGTGACGCCACTTCCACAGCAGCGGGTCGACGGGGCCTTGCGTGCCGTCAAAGACGAATCGGGTCACGGGGCCGTCGTTGAAGGGCGGGAATGTGAACCTCGTGCTGTAGTTCGTCGTTCCGTCGGATTCGTAGCCGATGCGGTTGGAGCGGAAGCGTTCGCCCAGCACATCGCGCGAGCCCATGAGGACCGTAGTGATGTAGCCCGCGGGGTTGGGCGCGTCTGTCTTGCCCGAGACCGACACGTACACGCAGGCGTTGCCGGGCCGGGCGGAACGCGCGATCCCCTGCACGTGACCGTCGGACATCCATCCGACGAGATAGGGAAGCGGGAAATACGAGTTGAGGTTGAAGCCCATCGCCTCGGGGTACTTCTTGAGGGATGAGAACTGCCGGATGAGGTTGACGGCGACGGGGTTGGCGTCCTGCGCCAGCGTGGCGGGGGCGAGCAGGAAGCTCGCGGTGAGAATGGCAGTGAGACGGTTCATAGAGGGTCCTTCGGGAGGGGAGTGCGGGATGGGGTCAGGTCGCTTGGCGGCTCACTGCAGATTCACGAGCACGAGCACGAGACCCCGGCCGCTTTCGAGTCGGGTCATGGCTTTACCGATGACGGCGCCGTTGGAGCGCGAGGCGTCCGACGCCTTCATCGCGTGGCCGGGGGTGTCCGAGGTGGTGAGCATGTCGCCGGGGATGATGGGGCCGGCGGTGTCGGCGTCGGCGTAGGCCCAGACGCGTCCGGTCATGGCGACGGGGTGCTCGCCGTCGGCCATCGGGGTGCCCTCCTGACGGAGCACCATGCCGGTGTTGACGCCGCCCGCGCCGGAGATCACGCCTGCGACCGCGCGGTCGGAGGCGGTGGCGGTGAGGCGGAGGGCACCGGGTTCGTCGGGGTTGATCGAGACGAGCATGCCGGGCTTGATGCAGTGGCCGGCGTCCGCCTCCGACGCGGAAATGTTGAAGGGCTCGGCGATGTCGGAGCCGCCGAGGATCTCGAGGACGTTGGTCTTGATGCGTCCGTTGACCTGGAGCGGGGCGGAGGGCGAGGCGGTGCCGATCCCGACGTTGCCGCTCGTGTTCGAGACGACCATCGCGGGCGTGGGGCTGCTGCTGCGGTAGAGCTCGAAGTCGTTGTCGGCCGCCTTCTGGATGGTCCAGATGATGGTGCCGCGGTCGGCGAGGCGGAAGGCGGACTCGAAAGGGGTACCGGTTCCGCTGTCGACCACGACGGCGGCGGTGGTGTCGCGCTTGATCGTGAAGTCACCGCCGGTGTTGATGCCACCGATGCCCCAGCGCCCTGCGGCGTCACGCGAGATGCCTTCGAGGCGCAGAGCATAAGGTGAGGCGCTGAGTGACTGGCGCGGGAGCGTTGTCCATGTCGTCGTGCCTTGGGGGCGGACGTCCACCTGCAGCCAGCGGCCCGTGCCGTTGTTGAAGGCGTTGCCGGTGTTGAGACCGAAATCGAACACGGCGTTGAACAGGCCGTTGACGACGTTCACATTCGAGACTTGGTGGCCAGCGAGTTCCGGGCCGCCGGTCGAAGCGGCGTAGGCACCGAAGCGCATCTCGAACAGCCCGTTCGCGGGGAGATTGTTCTGGTCGAGGCGGCCCTGATAGGTGAGCGCAGTGGGCGTGGTGGTCTGGGCGCTGGCGCTAGGGCTGATGCTCAGACCGGCAGCGAGGGCGAGGCCTGCGAGCATTCTGACGGCGGTGGTTGTGCTGAAGCGCGGATTGTTCACGTGGAGGTCTCCAGAATGAGGTTGCGATTCGTTGGCCCCGGCGGCCAAGAAGGGGCACCCCTTCAAGGGCACAAGCGAAACGACGCGTCGCTCGCCCTCATCACGCCGCAGAAATCTCCATGAATCTGCGGTAGAGACTCCCGAACGGACCCCCAATACCATTGCGGGCATGTCCGGCTCCAGTGACGTCACACTGCTGATCGGTGCGCTCGGCGACGGCGACCGTGGCGCGGCGGAGAAACTCCTGCCGCTGCTGTACGCCGAACTGCGCGCACTGGCAGGGACGATGTTCAAGGACGAGCGTGCGGCGCACACGCTGCAGCCCACGGCGCTGGTCCACGAGGCCTTCCTCCGGCTGGCTGGCGGTGCCCGGGGGGGCGGTGTGCCGGACGGGGTGTCGGCGCTGGGGCGCACGCACTTTTTGGCACTGGCCGCGAAGGTGATGCGGCAGGTGCTGATCGACCACGCCCGGGCGCGGAACGCCGAGAAGCGGAACAAGGGGCAGGTGGCCTCGAACGCGACGATGGCGCTGGACCGGACGCCGGCACCGTCGGACGGCGAGCCCCTGGACGTGCTCGATCTCGACGAAGCGATCGCGGCGCTGGCAGTGCAGTACCCGCGCTCCGCGCAGGTCGTGGAGATGCGCGCCTTCGGCGGGCTGACCGACTCGGAGATCGGCACGCTGCTGGGCGTCAGCCGCGCGACGGTGGAACGCGATTGGGTGCTGGCCAAGAACTGGCTGAAGCGGCGTTTGCAGGATGGTGGCGACCGTCCGAACGGGGAAGGGGAGACGGCGTGAGCCGGCCGCTTCACGAACGAGTGTCGGCAGCGCTCGACTCGGTGCCCGCCGATCTTGCCGGCACCGAAGTGCTGCGGCATATCGAATCGGCTTACGCTCACGATCCAGAGTTGATCGAGGAGTGCCGGCAACTGCTGAGCGACGGCGGCGGGAGCGGCACAACACTGCCCGGGCTGGCTTCCGGTGCGGCATCGGCGTCGCGCGACGCGCTCGAACGGCTGCACGACAGGCTTGTCGGCCATGGGACGATCGGTGCTTCGTCGGGTCATGGGTCAGGGGACGGCGCGCGGGTGGACGAGTCGCCGATCCCCGAGTTCATCGGGCCGTACCGCGTGCTGCGCCGGATCGGTGAAGGCGGCATGGGGCTGGTGTACGAGGCCGAACAAACCAGCCCGCGCCGGCGTGTGGCGATCAAGGTGATCCGCGGCGTGGGCACCCGCGCGGCCCGCGCACGATTCCGCACCGAGGCGCAGGCGCTTGCGAATCTGAAGCACCCGGGGATTGCGCAGATCATCGAGGCCCACTTCGGCGATGCTCCGGGGGCGGGGGCAGCGCAGGGGACCGGTGTGGGTGCCGTGGGCAGCGACGCGTACTTTGTCATGGAGTTCGTCGAAGGGCCGTCGCTCACGGCGTTCGCCGCGGCCCGTGGCGTTTCGATGCCGGAGCGCGTGGAGCTGGTGGCGAAGGTGTGCGACGCGGTGCAGCACGCCCACCAGAAGGGCGTGATCCACCGCGACCTCAAGCCGGCGAACATTCTCGTCGAGCAGCAGCCGGGGGCCGCGGCCCAGCCGAAGGTGCTCGACTTTGGCGTGGCCAAGCTCGTGCAAGGCGAAGAGTCCTCGGCAACGCTGGCGCTCGATGCGGCGCGGATCGTCGGCACGCTGGCGTACATGAGCCCCGAAGCGCTCGATATCGGAACGTGGACTGATCTGGGTGGGGGGGGGGGTGGGGGGGGTGGCGGGGGAGTCGACACCCGCGCCGACGTGTACGCCCTGGGCGTCATCCTGTACGAGATGCTCTCGGGCAAGCTGCCCATCAGTGTGGCCTCGGCGGGACTCACCGAAGTGGCCCGCAGGATTCAGGGCGTCGAGCCGCCGCCGCTGGCCCAGCACAACGCCGCGCTCCGCGGCGACCTCTCGCTCATCGCCGCCACGGCGCTGGCCAAGGACCGGGAGCGCCGCTACGCGTCCGCGGCGGAACTCGCGGCCGACCTTCGGCGCTTCCTGCGCCACGAACCGATCGCCGCGCGACCGCCCAGCACGCTGTACACCCTCGGGAAGTTCGTGCGTCGCCGGCGGGCGCTGGCTGCGGCGGTGTCGCTCGCGGCGGTTTCGGTGGTCGCGGGCGGCGCGTTCAGCACCACCCAGTATCTCCGGGCCGAGAGCGCCCTCGAGAAGCAGACACAACTGACCGATCTCGCCCAGGCGCGGCTGGTGGAGCAGCAGAAGGCAACGAAGCGGGCCGACGACGCGACGAAACGCGCCGAGGCGGTGAAGCGGTACTTGCTGACCGACCTGATCGTCGCCGCGACCCCTGAGCGACTTGGTGCCGATGCGAAGATCAACGATGCGCTGGACGCGGCGTACACCGCGATCCCGGACCGCTTCGCCGATCAGCCGGGTCTGCGCGCCGAGATCCTTCAGGAGTTCAGCGGGGTCTACAACCTGCTGGGGCGTGCCGACCCCGCGCTCGACGCCGCAAAGCGAGCGGCAAACGAGGCCGCGGCGATGTACGGCGAGGAGGACGAGCGGACCATCGCGGCGCAGACGCAGCTGGTGATCGTGCTCAACTCGGCGGGGAAGTTCCCTGAGTCCGAGCCGCTGCTGAGCAAGCTCGTGCCGTTGGCCGAGGCGCGGCTCGCGCCGGACAACCCCACTCGGCTGCGCATCGCCGCGGGGTGGGGAAACCTGCTGCAGAGCAAGGGCGAAACGGAGAAGGCGATCGAGGTGCTCGCATCGTCGGCGGTGGTCGCCGAGCGTGCTCTGCCGATCTCCGACGGCATCCGCTCTTCCCTGCGCAACAACCTCGCGGCCGCCTACCTACGGGCGGGGAAGGTGCCGGAAGCGGTCGACACGCTGGCGAAGCTCATCGAGGAGCAGGAAGCGGCGCTCTCGCCGACCGACCCCGCCGTGCTCTCGGCGATGAACAACCATGTCAACGGTCTGATCCGCCTGAAGCGCTACGACGAAGCGGTGACACGTGCAGAGGATCTGGTTCAGCGCGTCGACCGCTCCCACCCCGCGAGGCACCCAGCCCGCGGCTTCGCGAATGCGACGTTTGCGGCCGCGCTGCAGCGGGCGGGGCAGCTCGACCGCGCCCGCGACGCCGCGGAGCAGGCGTACAACCAGCTCCGCGACGCACTCGACGAGGCCGACTGGGCGACCGAGCAGACGGCGCGGCGGCTCGCGGACATCGAGATGAAGCGTGGCGCGCCGGACGGCGCCCGCACGTGGGCGGTGGAGGCCCAGAAGATCCGCTGCTTCAGCAGCGGCGCAGGCGAGCGTGACTCGCTCATCAAGTCGTTCGAGGACGAGGGAAAGCGGTTGGTCCCCGCGTCGCCACGAGACACCGCGGCGGGTCTTGTTGCCGAGCTGGTCAGCCGCGCGGACGAGAAGGTCCCACCCGGTCATCCTCGGCGGGCAAGGTATCTCGCGAACTTGGCCCGCGCTACTGCGGCGTTCGGCGATGCCGCTGTTGCCGCGAATCTGCTGCAGTCGTCTCGTGATGCTTCGGGCACGGGGTCGGATCAGGCGCTGACGGACCTCATCGAGGCCATAGCTCAGGAAATCAAGCGATCCCCCGAAGACGGCGGCGATGCACGTTGACGGTCAATCAGTCGGTCGCGTTGACGATTATCGGGCATCTGACCGGTTGATTGCAACCACCACACCGATGTAGGCTGAATGGGAATCCGGGGCGGACCGCGCGAGGACCGTCGTGTCGGCGGCGAGCGGCTCACCCCAGAATGCCCGCGAAGCTTCGGTGCCGCGGGCGGTCAGCAAAGGAGTGGGCCGATGACGTTGTCTCGCCGCCTGTTCTGTGCCGTGGGGTCCCGACGTTGGGCAAATCCGTGCTGGATTGCAGCGCTTCCGCTGATGATCAGTGTGCCCGTTGCAACGGCGGGCGGCGGTGCTGGTGACACACCGTCCGCTGCGACCGGCGGGCTAAAGCCCGTGAGCGTGAGCGACCTGCAACGCCGCGAGAGATGGGGCACGGTGCCCATGCCGCTCGCGCCGGAAGAGGTTGCGATGCAGCACTGGCTCGCCAGCCAGGTCGGCCCCGCCGTCGGCTCGGAACACGAGATTCTGGGGATGAACCAGTTCGAGCAGGCGGTGTTCTGCGGCATCTGCGACTTTGACGCCACGACCTCGCTGGAGATCGCCCTGCCCGCGTCGTGGAACGAATACGGCGATGCGTTCCTCGACCGCCCCGACGCCGTGGCCGGCCGGTGGCTTCGCGATCAAGGGTGCTTCTTCATCATCTCGTGCGCGGGTGCGGTGAACCCGGCGAACAGGCTCCGGCTCCCCGCGGCGTTCGACTCCACCGCGGCGCTGCCGGCGTTCAAGGTGTGCGGGTTCATCTCGAACTTCAACGCGCGGATCGATGCCGTCAACCCGCTGCTGTCGCCATTTGACTATCCGCCGAACCCGAGCGGGAACACCTTCACGCCCGTGAACCAGCAGATTTGCGCGAACCTCGCGGTCAATCCCCCGCCTGTGCAAAACAACCAGCGCGATCAGGACATGCTGCTGTTCCGCGTACCCGCGGGAGGGATCAACGGCTTTCGCATGTTCGTTACGGTGGGGCAGGAGTTCATTGCCAGCCTCGGTGTGAACAAGAACTTCCCAGATCCTGGGGATATCAACTCGTGCTATGTCAACCCGGCCAATCCCGGCGGTCCGACGAGTGAGTACGGTCACGTGGCGATGATCGGTGGCGAGATTGGGATGACCAATACCGACAGCCCAACAGGTGACGGGCCCGAAGGCGCGATCAACTCCACGTGGGCTTTTCCACGACAGCAGTCGACGTTTCTGCCGGAGGGCACCTACCTCATCACGGTTCGCTTGAAGGGCTTTGGCAGCCTTGTGCCGCCAAGTACACCCACACCTCCGGGCACGCGTTACCAGATTCAGGTGATCGGCACCTTCGCCGGAGAGACGGCGCTCGGCGCGTGCTGCACGGTGGGCAACAATGCGTGCGTCGACGCGCAGTTGCCGTCGCAGTGCGGCACACTCGGCGGCGTGTGGCGCGGCGCGGGTACCACGTGCGCCGCGGTCAACGCCGGCGATGTGCCGTGCGATGTCGGCCTCTGTACCAGCACGCCCGAAGGGTCGGGCCGCGACTGCAACGCCGGGACCGATCTGAATCGCGGGTGCGCGGCCGCACCCACCGGTGGCCTTGATCCCATCGCGCCCGGGCAGACGATCTGCGGCTTCTCAGGCGGCGCTCCCACGCTCAGCATCGACGCCGACGAGGACTGGTTTACTTACGAGAGCGCGACCCCCGCGGCGGAGTCCGTGCGGTTCACGCTCGACACCGAGCATCCCGCGGCGTTCCAGTTGTTCTATGCCGCGGCCGGGCCGGGCGATCCGTGCGCCGGTGCCCGCGGGTTCGGCACGCTCTTCGGTGAGCCCGTACGCGGTGCGGCCATCGAGGTGTGCATCCCCGCTGGCCAGCGCGTGCTCGTGCGGGTGGCTTCGCGTGGCCCATCGCTGCCCTGCGGCTCGCCGTCGGGCCCCGCGTACCGGCTCACGCTTGCGACGTCGGCGTGCAACCTCGTGGCGTGCTGCTCCCTGAGCGGCTCATGCTCGGCGCAGAGCGGGCCGGACTGCGTGGCTGGCGGTGGCATCTCGCTTGGCGAGGGATCGACCTGTGCTAGCGCATCGTGCTGCCCCGGCTTCGCGGTGTGCTTCGGCACCAATGCGAGCGAGAACACGCTCCCGTTCAGCGGGGGACGCGTTGGGGCCGCGGACGTGTGCATCAACGCCGCAAACGCGGCGACCTTCACGGATACTTTCAACGGCGGATGTGAGAACACCGCAACCGTTTTCTGCAACGCGACGACCGGGCAGATCATTTGTGGCACGCTCAGCGCGTATCGGCAAACCGTCGACAGCGACTGGTACCAAGTCACCACCATCGGCGCAAACTCGTATCTCGGGTTCCGGCTGCGCGGCCAGGCGGACATGGACATCTCGATCTACCGCAAGCCCTCAGGCGTGATCTGCCCCGCCGCGTTCGCTGATCTCGCTCCCAACCTGCTTCTCTCAGCCCGGTACAACGGCTGCAGCCTTGAGCCCTTGATCATCGGCGACTGCCTCCCTGCCGCGACGTACTACGTGCGGGTCGCGGGGAGCGCTGCGAACGTGTACGGCATCCCGTGCGCGGGCGGCTCGGGAGGCGCTTCGTACCGGCTGGAGGTTCTCCAGGGCACCTGCGCGGGCGAGCCCATTCTCTGCGACGGCGCATCTGAGAATGAGCCGCAGTGCCACCTCGGCGGCGTCAACGCCGGCTGCGATGCAGGGCCGGGCACGTCGCCTTCGTTCACGCCGCTGGCGTGCGGCGCACTGGTCTGCGGCACCGCCGACTTGGTTCTTGGTGGACGCGACACCGACTGGTACGAGATCGTTCACCCGGGCGGGTCGCTGGCGATCGAGTACGTCGGCACCTTCCACGCGGAGATCAGCGTGCGCCGGCCCGGCGTGACAGGCTGCGCGGATGCGACGGTGATCGAGTCTCGATCATTCGTGCTGCCGGGCGAGTTCCCCGCGTTCACGATCCCCGCGCTCCCCGCCGGGACCTATTGGATTGTGGTGGCCCCGGATCCACGCGGCAGCAGCCGCGTGTGCTGCACGACGACCCCGAACTACCGGCTCCGCGCCGTGTGCACGCCGCCGTGCCCGTGCTTCTTCGATCTCGTGGCGAACGACTGTGCGGTGAACACGTCGGACCTGGTCGAGTTCCTCGACCAGTTCGGCCGCTCGTGCTTCAGCCTGCCGATCCACAGGCGCTGCGCCGACGTGAACCACGATGACGTGGTGAACACCGTTGACCTGATCCGCCTTCTTGGTCAGTTCGGCAAGCGCGGGAACCCGGCAACCGGGCTCTGCGAGTGATGTTCGGACTCGTCCACTGCGTCGCATAACCGAGTGTGCAAGGCGGGGTTGCAATCACCCACACCGCCTGCACCGCGTGCGCGGCCTCACAGACCCACTTTGCGCCGCGAAGCGCGCGGTGGGGGTGCTGGCGTGCCGATGATGCCGGGTACCGCCGTGCCTTCCGGGCACCCTTTCTCCGGGGTGGGGCGCGGGTCCGATCACCCTCGTTTGTTGTTGGGGGATTGCATGTCGAGCATGAGTCTGCCGTGTGGGTTCCGCGCCGCCGTGGTCGCTCTGGCGATGGCGGTGGTGTCGTCTGTGGCGTCGGCCCGCCCCGCGGCGTCGCCCGAGGACGTCTACGAGGCGTATCTGGACCGCATCGGTGTTCAGATCGAGGCCGCCGAGAACAAACTCGATGCGCAGTACCTCAAGGCCGACCAGACCGTGCAGCGGCTGATCGACCGCGAGGCCCCTGATGCGGCGATCGCGCGGGCCATGAACAGCGCCATCAACGGCATCGCTCGGACCGTCCGCTCGGCGACCACCGGCCTCAACAAGACGGCCCTTGGCGCCAAGCGCACGCTGACACGCATGCAGACCGCCGCGGAGCGCCGCGAGGACTTTGACACCGCGACGCAGGCCGAGGCGTTCATCGCGGAGATCGACGACGACATCGCCGACTTCTCCGCCGCCTCGGACGAGGCGGTGGCCGCTCTGGCGGATTCGCTGCGGGCCGTGGCGGGCTCTGAGGAACTGGCCTTTGACTACGCTGTGATCAGCGATGAGCTGTTCTCAAACATCGAGGACTATGTCTCGACGCTGCTGGATGATCTGGCCCTTGAGGACGACAGCGACGATGAGACCGAAGAGTGAGCGATATCTTCGCCCGCGTACACGGGTTCGGATTGAACTCTGACTGCGTTCGAGACCACGTCCACACGCCGGGCGTTGCTCATGGGGCTCGAATCAGCGGCGGCTGTGCGGAGTCGGCGGCCCGTTCCCGCCGGTCACGGGAAACTCGCCGGGAAACGGGCTTCGATGGTCTGCTGGAACAGTCTTGCTACTTTGGCGAAGCCTGTGCCGTTGGGATGAAGCTCGTTGTGCCACTGCGTCTCGCCGAGAACGCCCTGTGTCGGAATGAGTATGACATCCGAGTGCCTTGCGGCGAGATCGCCCAAAGCCCGGGCGAAGCGCTCGAGCGCGGTTCGAACGATGACGCGTGCCTCGGCGCGCGAGGTCCATCCCCGGTCGTCGAGTGAGGGCTTGAGCCACGGCCCGATCCCCGGGCACACCCCCGACCCGTTGGGGATCGCCCAGTCGTACGCGTGCAGAAAAACCACAATCCGCCGGCCCGGCGTCGCCCGACAGGCTTCGTCGCGGATCGAGATCAGTTCCTCGTACGCGTGGGTGATGACGCCGAGTTCGGCGGTGAACCCGGATTCGTTAATCGCTCGGGATGCGTCACCGCTCACTGCGTCGCGGTCGCGGAGCCAAAGACAGAAGGTATCGCCGACGATGTCGTTGCCTCCCCCGGAGAAGAGCACCGCGTCGTACATTCGGCGTGTGTTCATAAGTTCGGCGATGATGCGCCGGCGCTGCTTCAGCCCGAGCATGTGCCGTGCTTCATCCCCGTGATGCGCGAGGTTCAGAATGTCCGCCCGCATCGACGCCTGGAGGCGCGAGATCACACCGCCGCCCTCAAACGGATAGTCGAACCACGAGTCGCCCTCAGCAAGAATTCGAAGTCGGCGACCTTCGGTCGTGCCCTCGGCGGCCGGCGTACGCCTTCCGGCCGCCTTCGTGGCCTTTGTTGGGGTGATGCGTCGATCAAACTCGCGCGCCCGGTTGGTTCGCTCCCGCTCGATACGAGCGACCTCGGCCCGCTTGGCCGCCGCGACCATTCGGGCAGGATCGCGCCGGCGTGAGCGTAGCGCCTTCGCCTTTGAAGTCTTCGACACGGGACTGCGCGTCGGACGCGAGCGCTTCCGTGGACCTCCGGCAACGTTCGCCTTCTTGGCCATCGAAGTTCCTCCGCTGCTCTGAAGCCGCGAGCTGGTCAGTTCGCGGCCATGATACAGCGGGAAACACCGAACGCGGCCGCGTCGCGGTTACTTGTCGCCCTGCTTGCCGATCTGCCACTCTTCGAGCTCGATGGGTGCCTGGCGACCGAAGATGGTGACCAGGACGCGGACGAGGCCCTTGTCGGGGAGGAGCTCGTCGACGGTGCCCTCGTAGTTCTCGAAGGGGCCCTGCTTGATGACCACGGGCTCGCCCTTCTCGAACACCATCTTGACGTTGGGGAGTTCCTCGGGCTTGCGGCTGTCGAGGAGCATCTTCTCGACTTCGTGATTGGCGAGCTTGGTCGGGCGCCCGGTGGTGCCGACGAAGTCGCCCACGCCGGTGGTTTCCTTGATGAGGAAGAAGACGTCCTGGGGGATGCGTCCGTCGGGCTCGAGCTTCATCTCGACGAACACGTAGCCGGGGTAGAGCTTGGTCTCGGTGATCTTCTGCTTGCCGGCCTTGATGGTCTTGGTCTTCTCGGTGGGGACGAGGATGCGCCCAACGAGGCTGACGAGGCCCTCGATCTCGATCTTGCGGAGCAGGGTGTCGCGGACGTAGCCCTCCTTGTTGGACGCGACGCGGAGCACGAACCAGTTCATGCCCTCCTGGGCCAAGGGGGCGCCGGGGGCGAGCACGTCGGTGCGCTCGTTTGGTGTGCCGTCAAGGACTGTCGTGGCGTCGTTGCTCATGTGGACCTGCCTCGTGTCACGAAAACTCGTTGGGCGGGCGCGTCGCGCCGGCCTGCGTCCAAATCACCGGATCGGAGGGCCGGCAGAAGAATCCGCCCGGCACTCCGATCAACTCCCCCCCGGAATCGAAGCCCGAAACAACCGTGTTCGACCCGCCGTATTCAATCCGCCGTGTTCGACCGGCCGGAACCTGCGAAAGGCCCGCTCACATGCCCGGGCCGAGCAGCCCAACCGAACGGAACAGCGACGAGAATCCCAGATCGACCAGCCAGAGAATCACGGCGATCGAGAGGCTCACGAAGATGACCACCCACGTTGAGCCCATCACCTCGCGGCGCGACGACCAGTTGACCTTCTTCATCTCGCCCTCGGTGGCGATGAGGAACTCGGCGGAGTTCTGCTTCTGGTAAATGAAGAGGTAGACGGCCAGAAGGCCGAGCACTGCGATCACGCCGCCGATGGACCACTGGAGAATCGAGGCGGTGGACGCTTCGAGGTTGAAGCGCTCGACTTGGCGGACGGCCCAGACGGTGCCGGCGCCGGTGATGGCCAGCCCGGCGATCGCCGAGCAGGTCCGGGTCCAGTAGCCCTGATCGGGCTTGTACATGCCGAGAGCCATCGGGTTCCTTCGGAAAAGGCACTAGGCACTGGGCACTAGGCACTGGGAATGATCGAAAAACCGAGCGTCTTCTGCACCAAGTCCGGCACTGATGCCCAGTGCCCGATGCCTAGTGCCTTCTTCAAGCAAACACGCCGGGAGGGAATCGAACCCGCAACCTGCGGATTTGGAATCCGCTGCTCT
>CAYZFW010000023.1:0-14032 GCA_964477615.1 uncultured Phycisphaeraceae bacterium
GCCCGGGAAGCTCTCCCCCCCCTGTGTGGGGGGGGGGGGGGGGGCCGGGGGCGGGGGGGGGGGGGGGGCGGGGGGGGGTGGGTGGGGGGGGGGCGGGGGGGGCGGGGGGCGGGGGGTGTTGTGGGCGCGGTCGTCGCGGCGGTTGTCGCGCGCGGGGGCGCGGTTGTCGTTGCGGGGGCCGCGGTCGTTGCGGCCTTGTCCGCCCTCACGGCGGGGCTGCTGCTGCTGGCGCGGGGCGGGGGCGGGTGCGGGCTTCGGGGCTGACTGCGGCGTGGGTTCGCCGGTGCCTTCGGACTCATCGCCTTCGTCGCCCTCGTCGTCGGCTTCGCCGGCGGGGGTGGTGGCTTCGGTTCCGAGGGCACCCGGAGTACCGGGGGCGGCGGCTTTGTTCTTTTTGCGGTTCTTTCCGCCGCGGCGACGGCGCTTCTTCTTCACGACTTCACCGCCAGCCGAGGCCGTCCCCTCTGCGGGCGCGGGAGAACCGGCGTCGGAAGCGGGTTCCGATTCGGGCGAGAGGGTGGGGATGGAGGGGGAAGTCGCGTCGTTGGGAAGGTCGGTCATGGCGAAGAACGATCTCTCGCCGGTGGCGGGCCCTTTCCGCGTGGATGACTTGCACCGGTCGCGTCGCGTTCGTCCCCGGTTGCGGGGTTGAAGGGCGAGGCGTCGGGTGCGAACCATCCGGGAAGGGGCGCGTCACCGTCAGGCTGGTTGCCGCGGGGGGCCGTCTGAACAAGGCCCGCGGCGAATGGAGAATGAGCACCCGACAGCCCGCCGACACGGGGTGACGTGACGGCCTTCGGTGTTGTGATGGTAGGGCGCGCGGCGGGTCGATACCAGTGCAACAATCCACATTCAGGCGGTGGGTCGGGCTTGCAGCCTGCCTGCCGCGGACCCTGGCAGGCTGGAAGCCTGCCCCACCGGAAGTATGCCGTGACGTTCACCAGCCGCATTGATGTTGATCTGGCCGCCGTGGAGCACAACGTGGGGGTGGTGCGCCGTGCGACCAGGGCCGGTGGGGGCGCGGCGGTGGGTCTGTGCGCGGTGCTGAAGGCCGACGGGTACGGGCTGGGGGCCGTTCGGCTGGCCAAGCGGCTGGCGATCGCGGGGATTGACATGGCGGCGGTGTACACGCCGGACCAGGCGCGGGCGCTGCTGGACGCGTCATTGCCGGGCTCGATGCCGATCCACGTGCTGATGCCGGTGCGGGAACTGGAGCGGGCTGACCCGCTCTACCGGGCTCTGCTCGCGGGGCAGGTTCACCTGACGCTGCACGACCAAGACTCGTTCCGCGCGGTGGCGGAGATTGCGCAGTCGCTCGGGCTGGTGATCCCGGTGCAGGTGGAGGTGGACACGGGGATGAGCCGCGGCGGGGCGCTGGCGGACGAGGCGCTGGCGATGATCGTGCGCGTGAGCGAGCACCCGAGATTGAAACTCGCGGGAGTCTTCACGCACTGCGCCGCGGCGGACAGCGACCCGGAGCAGACCAGGCGTCAGGCGGCGGCGTTCGATGACGTGATCAAGCGCGCCGGGGCGGCGATCCCGCCGGAGTGCCTCATTCATCAGGCGAGCACGTACGGGCTGTTCCGCTCTGCCTCATTGCACCGGCGGATGGTGCGCGTGGGGCTGGCGCTCCTGGGCTATGGTGGAGAAGAGTTCGCCGACCCGGCCGGCGTGGGGCTGATCGAGCACGCGAAGGACCTGCTGCCGTGCGTGCGGTGGGTGAGCAAGATCGTGCACACGAAGTGGATCGAGGCGGGCACGCCTGTTGGCTACGGATGCACGTGGCGTGCGAAGCGCCGCACGCGGCTGGGGCTGGTGCCGGTGGGGTACGCGGACGGCTATCCCCGGGCGCTCTCGAACAAGGCGCGGGTGGGTGTGGAACTGGCGAACGGGGTTCGGGCGTTTGTGCCTCAGGTGGGCACGGTGAGCATGGACCAGATCACGGTTGATCTGACGGACCTGCCCGAGACGGGTCTGGGTGTTGGGTCATGGGTGGAACTGGTGGGGAACGACCGGAGCGCACCGAACCACCTGCCGGAACTGGCAAAGCAGGCGGGGAGCATCACGCACGAGATGCTGTGCCGGTTCGGGCCGCGGGTGCCGAGGAACTACGTTGCGATGGAAGAGACCCGTCCGGACACGGGGAACGCCGGGGCGATGTTTCGGGTAGCGCGTGTGGCGTGAGGTCGCGTGGGTGCCACGATGCGCCGTCAGCGGCCCGTCGTGCGATCCGCAACCAGCGAACATGTGGGCACTGAGCACGACGCTCGGCTCGGAAGCCGAGCATCGTGGCACGGCGTTTGGCCTGTGGTCATCGTGACGCAGGGGTTGGTATCGCCCGCGTCTTGGCGTGATCGATCAAGGGCGCGAGGACGGCGTCGCCAAAAAGCGTGCGCGGATTGAAGCACTTGGTCCCGACGGCAAAGTGGTCGGCGCCCGCCGCGGCGTAGTCGTCGATGTCACTGGGGATGGTGATGCCGCCGCCGCCGATGATCCGCAGGTCTTTCACGCCCATCGCGGCGGCGATGGAGCGCACATCGCGGATGCACTGGAGGGCGATGGGTTTGAGCGGCTTGCCGCTCACGCCGCCGGCGGGCACGGGGATGGTGTTGCAGCAGTGCAGCGTGCGGACGCCCGCGGCGAGGGCCTGGCGGACCATCTCGGCGTAGTTCACTGGTGGAATCTTGACGACGACAAGCGTGCCTGCGGCGTTCGCGCGCTCAAGCGCGCGCTCGAAGAGCCACGGCGGCCAGTTGATGTGCCCGACGTTCGGGCAACTCATGTTGAGTTCGATGCCCAGCGGTTTCAATTCCGCGGCGATGGTGGTGAGGCGGTCCCACTCGGCGTCGTCGAAGCCGTGGATGCTGACGAGTTTGTCCGAGAGGTTGATCTTGCCTGCGTGGGCGCGGTCGGCGAGCCAGTCGATGCCGGGGTTCCGCAGGCCGATCTTGTTGACCCACGCGCCGAGGCTGGGGGAGTAGCGGACGGTGCGGATGATCCGCCACAGGCGTCCGGGGCGGCGGAGGCTCGTGAAGGTGCCGAGGGTGGGCGTGCAGCCGCGCTTGGGCTGGATGTAGTTGCCGAAGGGGGCGGAGATGATGAGGGGTTGAGGTTGGGACATGTGAGAAGAAAGCAGTGTGTGCAGAAGTGGTGGAGAGCAACCGGCAAATCGAACGATTTAGAGTTTTCGGTCGTTTGCTTGAAATCTTGCTTGACGGGGGGGGAGGCTGGGGTACGTTCCAGTAGTTCCGAGCCGCCGTCACCGAATCGGGGATTCAGATGAAGCGAGCGCTGGTCACAGTATCCGGGATTCTGGCGTGGGGAATCGCTTCCTCTGGAGCGATAGCCGCAGATATTGAAACTGTGCGTGCATGGCTCAAGAAAGCCGTCGAAGAGTCCAAGGCTGGACCACCCAAGATGGTGCATGCCAAGTGGGTCGTGACGGAAACGCTGGCTGGTATGCCTGATTTGGACGCTCTACGTCGAGAAGTCGGCGATAAGCCGGACCATCCGAAGCGGGCCGAGCTCAAGAAATGGGAGGCTCGGGCGGAAGCGGGGGGCGATCGTCGCGAGGTGGAGACTTGGTGGGGTGACGATAATCACTGGCGAATCAACACAACATACTCTAACAGTGCAGCACTAAAACTAACAGATACTGTTGTGAGCGACGGCACACTGTGGATGATGACGCCTGATACCCTGAACATTGAGTCATTGAAATCGCGTCCACCTGAACGGGCGTGGGAGTCTCGGGGTGGTTGGGCATCGACTTATCTGAGCACGGTTCGTTGGGGAGCGTTGCGTTCACTTGGTGATTTTTCTTCTTGGACTCTCGTTGCGGGCGGAGCCAAAGATGAGTGGATTGCACAAGCATCAGACCCCTCTCGTGAACTGTCGGTTGTATTTCGATGGAGTGATCAAGACCTGTTGGCAACAACTTCCACGTCTCGACTGCGTATTAGGGGGGTGCCCACTGATCCAGCGAGTACGACCGCGGAGTATCTGTGGCGCTGGTCGGATTGGCAAACAGTAAGACTTGCATCGAAATCTGAAATGATTGCGCATCGAGCCGAGACCCTCAGGGCTACCGACGGTGTTGCTACGACCGTTGTTCAGCTTGTGGCAATCTCTGAGATTGATGCTAGAGTACTTGATGATGTTCTTCGGGTCCCTGACCTGACTGTGCCAGACGCTACACGTGGCCAACTTCGATTCACCGCAGTGAATGATTACCGCCCTGAAGTTAGCCAAGCAACTATCGCGACGCCGGGCGGCATCGAGACTGTCCCTTTGATTGTGACGCAGGAAGAACGGTTTGGATGGCTGCGCTTTTTCGGTTGGACATCTCTAGTTGCTTGTGTTGGGATTATTCTTTGGCTTAGGATTAAGTCTCGAACGGCATGAGTTAGTGATCATTCGCGAGCAGCCGGTCGACTGTTCGCGTAAAAACTTACGGAGAACTCGTCATGAACCTGAAACTGTCAGATCGCTTGGTCTTGTCGTCAATCCTCATGATCGTGCTGGGCCCCCCGGTTGTCGCGCAGATCGCCACATGCCTGAAGAACCAGTTGGGACCGAATGCATGCCAGCGGGTCTTTCCGGGTCCTCCGCCCGCAACTGCTACCTGCGGGAATGGTGCCGCGTGCGTCGCTCGTATCTATACTAGCAATCCCCAGTGCTACAATGTGGTTGCCGCCACGAACCAGGATGTGGGCAAGAACAATACTCTGACGCCTGTTCCGCAGAAACTGTGTGTCTGGGATAATCAAGCTTGTATCGTGCCACAGGGCGGAACCCTCTCAGCCTGTACCGTGACTGGATCCCAAGACAGCGCTGTCTATTGTCCAGAGATCGCGGGTGACACTTGTAACGGCGGCGTTGCGCCTGGAGGTGGGGGTGGTAACTCGTAGTTCTCGCGCCGCAATGAATCACGCTACCAACGCCCTAGCCTTTCTTGGTCGTACGGCCGCCGTGATTATTGGGATCGTGCTGGCTGTGGCTGGTGGTAGCAAGCTTCTCGACGTGCCAGCGTTCCGAGAATCTCTTGAGCATTGGAGCACTGTCCCGTGGTTTCTGAAGGAGTTTGTCGCGATTTCGGTGCCAGTTGCCGAGACTGTTGTTGGACTGATGATTCTGCTGCGACTTCGCGAGCGTGCCGCTTTGATCGGCGCAGCAGCGTTGCTCACAGTATTCACATCCGGTATTATCATGCAATTGTTTATGGGCGAGATGGTTGGCTGTCGCTGTTTTGGCACTCTCTTGGTGTTTCGCGAGACTCAGGACTCCGTGTATTGGATGCTTTGGCGAAACGGCGCTTTGCTGGTGATCGTAGTGTGTGCCATTGTGACTTGCCACAAGAGAGAACTCAGATCACCACGCGAGCAGCCGGTTTTGCCTTGATTGAGGTAGTTCTTGTCGTCGTTGCCATTGGAATCCTGTTGGCGCTTACACTCCCTGGATTGCAATTTGTCAGACACAGCGCTGACCAGATTGTGACGAAGTCGCGGCTTTCCCAACATGCAGCGGGTTTCTCTGCCTACGGCAGTGATTTTTCTGGTTACTACCCGTTTTTCACCAGCCCGACCGCAACCTACAGCGTGGTGCGATGCGGAGGTCAGGGCTACCGAGTCGGGCGATACTTCGATGCCCAGTTTTACTGGTCCGCTGTGATGTCGGATTACCTTGGACAGCCATGCGGTGACCCGGCATTCTTCCCCAAGCGCGAGGCTACTCCGGGACCGGAGCAGGCAGACCCGTACTTTCTGTACCCAGCGTCGCTGATTTCTGACCCGGACTTTTGGAATGTACTCACTCGTACGGGTCCAAACCAGTGGCGTGCTGTCGGGACGCATGAGGTGAAGTTTCCATCATACAAAGGGGTTCTCGTCTCGTTCCACCCTTGGGATGTCGCAGAGTCATTTGGTTCACCCAGATTCGTCGCAGCATTTGCCGACGGGCATGCTTCCGATCATCTGATTTTAGACGCGAGACAACCGTATCCCCGCGGGGAGGGGGACTGGCGCGGCTTCGTGTTCAACTATGGCCTCCCAGTCCTCCATACCGCTGACGGCGTGCGCGGCCGAGACTACTAATCGTGCCGCTCACTTCGACACCATCACCACATCACCTGAGTTCACCCGCAGGCTCAGCCGATCGCCCGCCGCACGTTCGCCCGCGCCCGCGGGGTGCATCTCGAAGACTTTGACTCGGGTGCCGCCGCCGAGGTCGATGAGGTGCTGGGCCATCTCGCCGAGGTAGACGGATTCGAGCAGCGTGCCCGAGAGGGTCTGCGTGCCCGGCATCTCAGGAGCGCCGGCGGGCGGGAGCGTCACCGCTTCGGGGCGGATCGAGCACGTCACCGCCTGGCCCGGCGTGAGCGTGGCGAGGCCGGATGAGGCCGCCGTGGATGTGAGGGTTCCCGCGGCGGTGGAGACCGTCGCCTTTTCGTCGTCGACGCGCTCGATCTTCCCCTCGATGAAGTTGGTTTCGCCGAGGAAATCGGCGACGAAGCGGGAGCCCGGGCGGTCATACAAGCCTTTCGGTGTGCCGGTCTGGGCGATGACGCCCATGTCGAGCACGGCGACGCCGTCGGCCATGCTGAGCGCTTCCTTCTGGTCGTGCGTGACGTAGACGGTGGTGATGCCGGTTTCCTTGCAGATGCGGCGGATCTCGTGGCGCATCTCGAGGCGGAGTTTGGCGTCGAGGTTGCTGAGGGGCTCGTCGAGGAGCAGGACGCTGGGTCGGACCACCAGGGCGCGGGCGAGCGCGACGCGCTGCTGCTGGCCGCCGGAGAGTTGGTTGGGCTTGCGCTGGGCGTACTGGTCCATGCGGACGCTGGCGAGTGCGTCCATGGCGCGGGTGCGGCGCTCGTCCTTGCCGATCTTCCGCACCTTCAGCCCGAACTCGACGTTCTGGAGAACGGTCATGTGGGGCCACAGCGCGTACGACTGGAACACCATGCCGCAGTTGCGCTTGGCGGGTGGCGTGCGTGTGACGTCGAGATCGTTGAAGCGGATCGAGCCGGAGGTGGGCTCGATGAACCCGGCGATCATGCGGAGCAGGGTGGTCTTGCCGCAGCCGGAGGGGCCGAGGAGGAAGAAGAGGTGGCCGGCGGGGATGGTGAGGGAGATGGCATCGACGGCCTTGGTGAGGCCGCCGCCAAGGAAGGCCTTGTAGTGCTTGGAGAGGGAGTTGATGGTGATGGTGGTGGACATGCGTGCGGGCGTTTCGGCGCTTGTTTGAAGGCGTGGGCGTGTAGCGTAACGCGGGCACGGCGTGGGGGCTTTGTGGGCGACTCTCTACCGTCGGCGACCTACCATCCCCCCCATGCCCGAAGAGCAAAAGCCACAGCCCGAGCAGCCCGATCCGGCACCCCAGAACATCGGTCAGGTGATGGACCTGCAGATCGAGTCCGAGCTGAAGGACTCGTACCTGACGTACGCCATGAGCACCATCATGGACCGGGCCCTGCCCGATGTCCGTGACGGGCTCAAGCCTTCGCAGCGGCGCATCCTTGTGGCCCTCAACGACCTCAACTTGCGGCCCAACCGCAAGCAGATCAAGTGTGCCAAGATCTGCGGCGACACCTCGGGCAACTACCACCCCCACGGCGAGGGCGTCATCTATCCCACGCTGGTGGGCATGGCCCAGCCGTGGAAGATGCGCGTGCCCGTGGTCGATCCTCAGGGGAATTTCGGGTCCATCGACGGAGACCCACCCGCGGCGATGCGGTACACCGAGGCGCGCATGGCGTGGGCCGCGGTGGACATGCTGGACGATCTGAAGCTCGACACGGTCGACTTCCAGCCCAACTACGACGACCGGCTGATGGAACCGACGGTGCTGCCGGGGAAGTTCCCGTACCTGATGATCAACGGGGGCGTGGGGATCGCGGTAGGGATGGCGACGTCGCTGGTGCCGCACAATCCTGGGGAGATCTTTGATGCGATCGTGGCGGTGGTGGACAAGCCGGACCTGTCTCTGGCGGAACTCATGGCAATCGTGCCGGGGCCGGATTTCCCCACCGGCGGCGTGATCTGCGGCAGGCGCGGGATCGTCGAGGGGTACGCGACGGGGCGCGGCAGGCTTCAGTGCCGCGGGGCGGTGCACGTCGAGGACCTGCCCAACGGCAGGCAGCAACTGGTGATCGACACGATCCCGTATCAGCTTGTCCAAGGGACGCTGATGGAGCGGATCGTGGAGGCGGTGAAAGAGGAGCGGATCAAGGACATCACGGATGTCCGGAACGAATCGGGGCGCGGGGCGCAGACGAGGATCGTGTGTGAGCTGCGGCGCGGGACCGACCCGGCGCTGATCGAGAACCAGCTGTACGAGTTCACGCCGCTGCAGAGCACGGTATCGATCATGAACATCGCGCTGGTGAACCGCCAGCCACGGACGCTGCCGCTGAAGGAGCTGATCCAGCACTACATCGCGCACCGGGTCGATGTGATCGAGCGTCGGACGCGGTTCCTGCTGCACGAGGCGAAGAAGAAGGCCCACATCCTCGAGGGCCTGATCTACGCGGTGTGCGATATCGACGAGGTGATCCGCATCATCCGCGCCAGCAAGACGCGGGAGGAGGCGATCACCCGCCTGAGCGAGAAGCGGTTCTCGATTGCGCCCTCTCACCCGCACGCGGGGAAGATCCCCGCGCGGCTGATGAGCGCGGTGCGCGGGTTCGACGGCTCGGGGGGCGTGCCGCTGACACGGGTGCAGGCCGATGCGATCGGCGCGATGCGGCTGATCCAGCTCGTCGGTCTTGAGATCCAGAAGCTGGTGAACGATTACACGGCGCTGGTGAACGAGATCGAGGGGTACGAGCGGATTCTCTCGGACCGGCAGCTGGTGCTGAACATCATCAAGGCCGACTGCGCCGAGATGAAAGCGCGGTACGCGCGTCCGCGGATGACGAAGATCGAGGAGTCGGACGCCGACATCGATTTCGAGGCGCTGATCCGCGAGGAGGACGTCGCCGTCACCATCAGCCACCAGGGCTGGGTGAAGCGCACGCCGCTCTCCACGTACAAGGAGCAGAACCGCGGCGGTCGCGGGGTGCTGGGCGCCGATGCGAACGACGACGATTTCATCGAGCGGCTGATCGTCGCAAGCACGCACGACGACCTCTTGGTCTTCACCGACCGTGGGCGGGTGTTCAAGATCAAGGTGTACGAGATCCCCGAGATGGCCCGCACGGCCAAGGGCCGCTCCATCGTGAACATGGTGGAACTGCGCCCCGCGGAGACGGGGCCAGACGGCAAGATGTTGAACGCGGCGGAGAAGGCCGTCACCTTCCTGCCCATCAAGGACTTCGAGAAGGGCGAGGACTATCTGGTCTTCGCCACGGCCCAGGGCAAGGTGAAGCGCACCAGCCTGAAGCTGTACCAGAACGTGAACAAGGCGGGCATCATCGCCATCAGCCTGAACGAGGGCGACCGCCTCATCGGCGTGGTCGCCACAAGCGGCATCGACCACCTGCTCCTGGGCACCCGTCAGGGCATGAGCATCCGCTTTGATGAGACCGATGCGCGAGCCATGGGGCGCGACGCCGCGGGTGTGAAGGGGATCGAACTGTCCGAGGAGGACGGCGGCGACCAGGTTGTCGGGCTGGTGCGCATCGAGATGCGCTCGGCGGACGACCCGGCGTCGAGCGTCCACCCCGAGATCGACCTGCTGACCGTGACGGAGAACGGCTACGGCAAGCGGACGGACCTGACGGAGTATCTGGTGCAGACCGAGGGTGACTCGGATGCGCCAGAGGGCGCGGGCTCCGCCGCGGCCGCCGAAAGCCCCGGCTCACAGAGCCGAGGGACCTACCGCGTGCAGTCCCGTGGCGGCAAGGGTCGCATCGACATCCGAACCACCGAGCGCAATGGGCAGGTTGTCGCCGTCACGGCGGTGACGCCCGAGCAGGGCGTGGTGTTCGTCACACAGGGCGGCCTGCTGGTGCGCATCCCCGCGGCCCAGATCAGCCGCATCGGGCGCGCCACCCAGGGCGTGCGCCTGGTAAACCTCAAGGAAGGCGACAAGCTGATCGCGGCGGCGGTGGTGCCGGCGGACGGCGGGGGCGACGAAGCCCCGGCGACCGGGGCGACACCTGAGGCGAACGTTTGAGCAACGCCCGCCGGAATGAGAACGATTCCATGATGCTTGCCCCCTGATGGGGGTGTGAAGTTCTCGCGCGGGGTTCCCTTGGACCCCCGATCCCGGCTAGAATCGTGGTGCGGAGTCCCCGGGCCAATCGCCAGATCCAGACCGGCGGCGAGGCCGGGGCTGCTCCGGCGCGGCCCACCCGCGGAAGGACGCTTTGCCATGGCCACCGACTGGTCCGACAACATTGTGATCGCCGACCTCGCCGACGAGCCCGAGTTCAGCGAGGAACTCAACGACCTCTACGGCCGCCTGAAGGACGAGCGGGGGGAGCGTCTGCCCAACGTGGTCCTGAACCTCGCGGGGGTGTCGTACCTCAACTCATCGAACATCGCCCAGTTGCTGCGCCTGCGGAAGCTGCTGATCGAGAACGACCGCAAGTTGAAGCTCGCCTCGGTGGGCGATTCGGTGTGGTCGATTATGCTGCTGACGGGGCTGGACAAGGTGTTCCACTTCGCCCCCGACAAGGCGACCGCCATCGCCGGGCTGCAGCTTGAGGCCGGGCCGGGGAAGAAGAAGTAAGGGCGGGAGGCACGGAAGCATTGAGGCACGAAGGCACTAGGGGGGAGTGTCCGTGGTGTGTCTTTGGATGACCCGGACGTTGTGGCGGAGGGGGTCGAGTTTGCCGGCGGGATCGGCGGGGTCCGCGCGGCGTGGCCCGGTGCGCGGGGTGCCGGCGAGGCGGGTCCAGGCTTTACGAAGGATGAGGACCACGCCCACGAGGGCGGCGATGACCGCGCCCACGGCCAGAGCGATCACCAGGAGGATCGCGGCGAGGCCGAGGAAGACCAGCAGAGCGATGGTGCCGAGGGTTCTTTGGAGCCAGGAGGGGCTGGCGCGCCAGGTGGAGTAGACGTTGGTGGCGCGGGTGAAGGTGGCGGTCCATGGCCCCCTCGGAGCGCGGAAAGCGTCACCGAATGGTGACCCGGCGGGTGCGTCGGCTTGGCCGGGGTGGGGGGGTTGTGCCGCGGGGTCGGGCATTGGGCGTGGGATGGGGTTGATTCAGTGGATTGAACCAGCGGGCTACGATAATCAGATCAGAGGTCAAAAATCAGAATAGCGGATTCGTGTGGGTCTCCATGTCCAATCCCCATCCAACATCTGGTGTCTATGTCCAGCAACCCACAGGCTATCGGGCGTTCATTCCGTCGTTGCTGAACCCCATGCCGAAGTTCGAGGTTTCGACATATTCGGGGTTGTTGTCACAGGCGGACATCGCTTTGGGTCGGCTGGACGGTATCACGGATTTTCTGCCCAACCCGGACCTGTTGGTCGCGATGTGGGTGAGGCAGGAGGCGGTGCTGAGTTCGCAGATCGAAGGTACTCAGGCGAGCCTGAGTGACGTGCTGGAGTACGAATCGGGGGTCCGTGAAGGGGACACCGGCGGACCCGCGGATGTGGACGAGGTTCTGAATTACATCAATGCGATGAACCACGGACTTGGACGGCTCGCATCGCTGCCGCTGAGTCTCAGATTGCTCCGGGAGATTCACTTGCACCTGCTGGCGGGGGCAAGGGGCGCGATGCGGACGCCGGGGGAGTTCAGGACGACGCAGAACTGGATTGGTCCTGAGGGCGGTTCGCTGAAGGATGCGGCGTTTGTTCCACCGCCGCCGTCGGCGGTCCCGGAGCTGCTGTCGGACCTCGAGCGTTTCGTGCGTTCGGACGAGGACATCCCGGTGCTTGTTCGCTGCGCTGTAGCGCACGCACAGTTTGAGACGATTCACCCCTTTCTCGACGGTAACGGGCGGCTGGGGCGGCTGCTGATCACGTTCATCCTGTGTGAGCGGGGCGTGCTCCGGCGGCCGCTGCTGTATCTCTCGTGGTATCTGAAGCGCCATCGTCAGGCGTACTACGACCACCTGACCCGCGTGCGTGAGCCGGGGGACTGGGAGGGCTGGATCGGGTTCTTCCTTCGTGGCGTCCACGAGACGGCGCGGCAGGCGTTTGACGCCGCGCACCGCGTCGAGAGGCTTCGCGACGAGCACACCCGGTTGATTCGATCTCGGTTTGGCCAGTCGGCGGACACGCGGCTGCGTGCGTTGGACCTTCTGATGCGCCGCCCCGTGGTGAATGTCCAGATCATCGAACGGGAGCTGGGGGTTTCGGTTCCCACAGCCAATCTCGTCGCCGCCGATCTGGAATCGGTTGGGGTGCTGCGAGAGATCACCGGACGGCGAAGGGACCGCGTGTTTCGCTACCAGGAGTACCTCAAAGCGCTCGCGCCCGACCCGGGAGCGCCATGATTCCCGTGCCCGTGTAAAGGCTGTCTGCGGACGACAGCGAGCGCCGAGGCGACGTATTCTCGCACCGGCCGTGCAGGTCACCGGACTGGTAGATGTCGGCTCCCCGTCATTTCCACGGGGATCAGTTTGGCTGAGAGGTGAACGTATGGCAGCGCAAGCGAACGAAGCACAGGATTCACAAGCCGGCAAGGGCGGTACGGCCGACACCGCTGCCCAGCGTCCATTCGTCCACCTGCACCTGCACACGGAATACTCGCTGCTCGACGGCGGGAACCGGGTGGACAAGCTCGTCGCGAGGGTGAAGGAACTCGGGATGAACGCCGTGGCGATCACGGACCACGGGAATCTTTTTGGTGCGATGGCGTTCTCGTCGGCGTGCAAGGAGGCGGGGATCAAGCCGATCCTGGGGGTCGAGGCGTACGTGGCGCCTGGCGACCGGCGCGACCGGACGCACACGGGCGTGGTCGACGGCGGGTACCACCTTGTGCTGCTGGCGCGGAACCTCACGGGGTGGAAGAACCTGCTGGTCTTGTGCTCCGAGGCGTACCTCACGGGGTTCTACTACAAGCCTCGAGTGGACCGGGAACTGCTCGAGAAGCACGGCGAGGGGCTTGTCGCCATCAACGGGCACCTGGGGTCGGAACTGGCGTTCCACCTCGTGGAGTACGAAAAGTCGCGGGACGATCGGCACTACGCCAAGGCCGTGGAAGTGGCAAAGTGGCACCAGCGGGTGTTTGCGAAAGACCCGGATGGGTTCCCGCGGTTCTATGTGGAGCTCCAGCGGCACATCCCTGAGCAGAACGCGATCAACCCGCACCTTGTGCGGCTGGCGGACGAGTTGGGGCTGCCGGTGGTGGCGACGAACGATGCTCACTTCCTGCGGGCGGAGGACCACGACGCGCACGACACGCTGGTGTGCATCTCTACCGGGAAGAACAAGTCCGACCCGGCGCGGATGAAGTACCCCGAGCAGATCTACGTGAAGTCGCCGGGGGAGATGGAGGACGAGTTCCGCGACAGTGAGCGGTGGGAGGAAGCGCTGCGGAACACGCAGCGCATCGCCGACGCGTGCGACGTGAGCCTGAAGTTCAGCAGCCAGGCGCCGGTGGTGAAAGTGGTGAGGCCGCCAAAGCCGGTGAAGTACGCGGGCGAGGCGAACCTGACGGAGTGGTTCAAGGGGTTCTGTGCGCAGTACCGCCTGGAGCCGTTTGATGCGAGCAACGATCCGACGCCTCCGGAGAAACTGAAGGCCGAGTGCGACCGGGCGCTGATGGAACTGTGCGAGGCGGGGCTGGTGTGGCGGTATGGGCCGCCCCCCGGAAAGGAAGGCATTGAGGCATCAGGGCATCAAGGCATCGAGGGGGCGGATGGAAGCGGGCCCTCGCGTTCGGAGATCCGGGCGCGGCTGGACCGGGAACTGAAGATCCTCGCCGACAAGTCGATCTCGGCGTACTTCCTCATCGTGTGGGACTTTGTGAACTGGGCGCGGCAGAACGGCATCCCCGCCATCGCCCGCGGCTCGGGCGTCGGCACCATGGTGGGGTACGTGCTCGGCCTCTCCAACGCGTGCCCGGTGCGCTACGGGCTGCTGTTCGAGCGCTTCACCGACCCGGACCGCAGCGAGTATCCCGATATTG
>CAYZFW010000024.1:0-5015 GCA_964477615.1 uncultured Phycisphaeraceae bacterium
TGAGCGTCCTGCTCGAAGAGCACGAGACCGCCGTGCGACCCGAACTCGAGCGCCTGTGGAACTACTACCGCACCCCACGCCGCAGCCCCGCGCCGTCGCCGTTCGCTACGGCGACTCGCCGCGTCCGCCAGGCCCAGGAGGACGGCCTCCCCGCGCGGCTCCGGGGCACCGCTTCCTCCACGCTCGCCGACGACCGCGCCGCCACCAAAGAAGTCGTCATCGAGAACGACATCGGCTGGCGCGTCGATGCCATGGTCGACTTCGTCTTCGGCAAGCCGCTCACCATCCTCAGCACTTCTCCCAACGCAGAACTCCGCGCCGTCATCGAGCGCGTCCTCGACCGCGTGTGGGAATCCTCCGGCGGCGTCCAACTGCTGCAGGACATGGCGCTCCTCGGCGGGGTCTACGGCTTCGCCGACCTCGTCGTGCGAACCGACGACCTGTTCTCTGATGCCGAGACGCCGACCACCACGGGCACCTCCGCAACGGACGCCGACACCATCGCCGAGCGCGCCGCCGCGGGTATCCGCATCGAACTCATCGAGGGCACCCGCGCCGTCCCCGTCCTCAACCCCGGCGACTACCGCACCCTCGACGCCTACATCATCCACTCCACGCGCCTGAACAACCGCATCGTCGGCGAGCCCGAGCCCGACGACACCGATAAGGGAAGCCCGGACGCGGGCCATAGCTCCGGCGGGGGCGGGGGCAGGGACTTGCGCAGCACGCCACGCCCCATCGACGACAACGGACCGACCGGCCGCTTCGCTTCGCGCCTGGGTTCACAACTCGGCGCATGGCTGGGCGCGTGGCGTCCGAACGCCGTCGATGGCACGGACCGCTCGCGCATCACCCTCGCCCCCGCCCCCCGGATCGGAGCCACCCGGATGGGCGCGGGCCGCGCCTCGGGCGAGCGCGTCGTCAGCGAAGTCGTCGAGGTGCTCTCGCCCACACGCCGCCGCGTGTTCGACGACGGCCACATCGTGCTCGACACCGAGTGCCCGCTGAACGAGCTGCCGGTGGTCCACATCCAGAACGCCAGCCAGCCCTTCGCGTACGCCGGGATCAGCGATGTCGAACCGCTCATCGCGCTGCAGGACGAACTCAACACGCGCCTGAGCGACCGCGCCCACCGCGTCACGATGCAGTCGTTCAATATGTACCTCGCCAAGGGCCTCGAAGGCTTCGGCGCCTCCGCCGTCGGGCCGGGCCAGGTGTGGAGCACCGACAACCACGAAGCAACGGTCGAGTCCTTCGGCGGCGACGGGCACGCGCCCAGCGAACAGGCGCACGTCGAGGAACTCCGCGACGCGATGGACAAAGCATCGGGCGTCTCGCCGGTGGCTCTGGGTGTCATCCGCGCCAAACTCGGGCACCTCTCCAGCGAGAACGCTCTGCGCATCACGCTCAACGGCGTGCTCAGCAAGACCGCCCGCAAGCGCGTGACATACGGGCGCGGCATCGCGCAGGTGTCCCGCCTCGTCCTCGCGGCACTCGACAAGGCGGGTGTGCTGAAGACCACCGAAGCCGACCGCGGCGTCCGCCTGCACTGGCAGGACCCGCTGCCACTGGACGAACGCGCCCGCCTCTCCGCCGCGCTGCTCAAGCGTGACCTGGGCGTCCCCATCAACGAACTCCTCGCCGAGCTCGGCTATGCCCGCGAAGACGCGGGAATCGCGGGATGAAAGAGCCGGTAGGGCAGATCGACCGTGACCTCACACCACGAAAGGAACACCATGAACACGAACACCGAAAACACGAATCAGTCCGCCACCTCCAGCCCCGACACGACACCCGAGGACCGCGTGTCCTCGCTCGAGAGCAAGGTGAACGAACTGGTGGGCACGCTGGCCCAGACGCGTGAGGCGCTCGACGCCGCGGAACGCCGCCACCAGATCGACCTCGCGCTGGTGGAAGCCGATACGGTCGACCTCGAGACGGCGCGTCTGCTCACGGAAGTCGCGGTGAGCCAGATGGACGACCGCGACGTCGCCCTCGCCGTGCGCGACCTGCGCCAGCGCAAGCCGTTCCTCTTCAAGGCCGGCGCCAAGACCGACCCGCGCACTGGCTCAGCGCGAACCTCACGCCACCTGGGCGCGATGGGCGCCCGCGGCCCCGCCACGCAGCAAAGCCCGCTCAAGGCCTTCGCCACCGAAGCCGCCGCCACAGGCGACCGCGCCGCCCTCCTCCGCTACCTCCGCGCTCGGCGCGGGGAGTGAGAAGTTCACCGCGGAGGCGCGGAGGACGCGGAGAAGAGCTGACTGGGCTGTTGATCGATGGTCGTGAAGGCCATGGCGGCAGCGCTCGCCGTCCACGCACACACAACACCCACTCCGACTCCGCGCCCTCCGCGCCTCCGCGGTGAGAACCGAATCGAAGAACCGCAGTCCGACCCCAACCGAAAGGAGTTTCGCATGCCGTTTTCCGGGAAAGCCACGTACACCGCCGGTGTGACCCTGCCCGAGATCGCCGAGGACGTTTCCGACATCGTGGGGCTCGTCAGCCCCTGGGAAACGCCGCTGCTCGACCATCTCGGTGATCCGCGTGCCGAGGCGCTCAGCACGCGCCACGAGTGGATGGAGGACACCCTCCTGCCCAACTCGGACCAGATCAACCAGACCGTCTTCACCCCGTCGCCCACGCTCGCCACCGCCATCACCGTCGACAACGCCGACCGCTTCCAGGTGGGCGACCAGGTGCGCCCCGAAGGCTCGGTCGAGGTCATGCTCGTCACCGCCGTCGCCGGGGCCGTGATCACCGTCGTCCGCGGCTACGGTAACACGACGCGGGCCACGCTCGCCGACAACATGGTGCTCACCATCCTGGGCAACGCCGCTCTCGAAGGCGACACCCGCCCCGCCGTGCGCTTCACCAACCGCGCCCGCAAGAGCAACTTCACCCAGATCTTCACCGCCACCGTCGACATCAGCGGCTCGCAGCTCGCCGCGACGAAGCTCGGCGTCGCCGACGAGTTCGACTACCAGAAGCAGGAGCGACTCCGCGAACTGCTGCGTGACCTGGAGAACTGCGTGGTCAACGGCGTCGCGCCCGCCACCAACCCGCAGGGCGACGCCGCCACACGCCGCACACTGCAGGGCATCATCCCCAGCCTCCTCAGCAACCGCTTCTCGCCCGGCGTGAACGGCTTCCCGAACGGCGGCGGCGCAGCCCAGAAAGACCTCACCGAGACCGTCCTCAACACCGCCATGCGCATGGTCTGGGACAAGTCCAACGGGCCCGTCGACACCATCCTCGTCGGCGGCCTCCAGAAACGCCGCATCAACTCGTTCATCACCGGCTCGCGCGGCTACGAGGCCCGCGACACCCGCTTCATGGACAAGGTGAGCGTCTACGAGTCCGACTTCGGCGTCTGCCGCGTCGTCCTCAGCCGCTTCGTCCCGCCCGATTCGCTCGTGCTGCTCTCCTCGCAGCGCCTCGCGGTCATGCCCCTCGCCGGGCGCGCGTTCCACTTCAAGAAACTCGCCTCCACCGGCGACAGCGAAGTCGGCCAGGTCATCGGCGAGTACACCCTCGAGATCAAGAACGAGGGCGCCCACGCCCTCATCTCCGGCCTCAGCACCACCTGAGCCGCAGAACCCACACACCAATCTCTCTCCTCCCGTGCCCTCCCGCCCGGCGCGAAAGCGCCGGCGGGGGATTCTTGGGGAAGGCATTGAGGGACGGAGGCACGAAGGCACGCAGTGTGTGCTTTCTCACCTCTGGCCACATCGCTCAATCGCTCGCCTCCCCCCTCCGTGCCTTCGTCCCTCCGTCCCTTCTTCCGGGAGTTCCAATGATCGCCACCGACCGCGACCTGCTCGTCTACGAGCCGCGACTGTTCAACGAGGCCTTCTTCGCCTCGCAGCGCGTCTTTGATGCTGCCTCCGCCGGCAGCCTCGACACCGCCGGCACCACCCTCACCGCCACCGGTGCCAAGTGGAACGACTGGAACGTCGGCACCGGCTGGGTCGTGCTCATCGCCGATGCGCCGTGCGAGGTCGTCGCCCGATTCAACCAGACGCAGCTGTACGTCTCGAAACTCCGCGAAGACGCCGCCGCCGCCGTGGTCTCCGCCGGCAGCGGATCGTCGCTCAGCGTCCGCGTCTCGACGTTCCGCCCACAGATCCAGGCCGCGCACGACGCCCTCATGCGCGGCATCGGCATCGAGCCCACCGCCGCCGTCGCGCCGGGCGTGCTCACTGAAGCCAGCATCACCAACCCCAAGGCCCTCCTCCGCGCCGAGTGCCTCGCCACACTCGCGGGCGTGTACCAGTCCGTCGCGGTCTCGGCGGGCGAAGGCTCTGTTGCATGGGCCAAGGCCCGCTCGTACGCCGAGCGCTTCAACGAGGAACGAAGACGCATCGCCGTCGAGATCGACACCAACGCCGACGGCCAAGCCGACGCCGTGCGCCGCTACAGCGTCCACTGGCTCACCAGGGCCTGAACCACCAGACCCCAAGACTCAAGACCCAAGACCCAAGACCCAAGACTCTCCCCCCCATGGTCATCCTCACCCCATCCTCCGTCACACTCAACGGCGTCGAACTCCGCTTTGTCGACAGCGTGCTCATCAACCGCACCGCCGACCGCCTCATCGTCGAGCACACCGATCAGGGCCCGCACGTCGGGTTCGTCGATGTCCCCGAACGCCGCGCCACCATCACCATCCGTCGCCGCGTTCAGGAGGACGAGCCGACCCCGGCGAAGCCCGGCGACAGCACGACGCTCGCGCTCGTCACCGCCGAGAGCCCGTCGGCGGGCAGGGGCCGGCGCGTCAGCGCAAACGCCGTCGTTACCAGCGTCACCCACGACACCGCCGGCACACGCGCCGTCATCCAGACCATCGTCCTCATCGCCTTCAGCACCGACGGCATCGCCGACCCCGTCACGGAGTCTGTCGTCTCGGTGTGATCCAATCGGGATTCACCGCGGAGGGGGGGGGGGCGGGGGGGGGGGGGGACGGGGGGTGGGGGGGGGCGGAGGGGGGGCGGGCGGCAGCCGCCGGCGGACCGCCC
>CAYZFW010000024.1:5025-13847 GCA_964477615.1 uncultured Phycisphaeraceae bacterium
GGCCGTCTCCCCATCTCCCACAACCCCCCCCCCCGCCCCCCCCCCGCCTCCGCGGTGAATCCAAGTCCGAAACCAGGAAGCCGCCATGACCAGCACCTTCAACAGCCAGGGCTACTTCAACTCCGGCCCCCACCGCTTCGACGTCGGTGCCGTCGGCCGCCTGCTCACCAACCCACTCCGCGGCGGCAACTTCAACACCTACACCCGCGACGAAGCCGTGGGCGAACTCGAGATCATCCAGACCGGCCGCCTCATCGCCGCCACCGAGTCCGCCCTGTGGTCGCTCTTCGACACCGCCCGCGCCGTCGCCGAGGGCACCACCACCGCAACTCTCGTCGACCACTCGGGAAAGTCGTGGCCCTCCATGCGCCTCGTCAGCCTGGACCCCACCGGCCCCGTCGACCGCGGCCGAGTCTTCAGCCTCCCCTACCGCGCCCGCTACCTCCGCTTCGGCAACGCGACACTCGAGATGCCCGAGACGTGAGCGCGGTGCCGTGCGCGATGCGCCATGCGTTCCGCGCCAGTCGCCCCACGATCACCAATGCCACCATCCTGATTTGCCATGTGCGATTTGCCATGTGCCATTTCCCCTCCCTCCCCATTTGAGCTCTGAGCTTTGAGCTTTGAGCTCCAAGCCCCCCACCCCATGATCGAAGACCTCCCCCTCGCCCCGCTCGTCCAGTTCGGCGTCGCCGGCCTCATGGCGTGGATGTGGACCACCGAACGCCGCGCCTCGCAGGAACGCGAGCGCCAGCTCACCCAGTCGCACGAGCGGCTGATGGAGCAGCGCGTCCAGCTCGACGCCCTCCTCAAGGCCGTCACCGACGGCACCCGCGCCGTCACCGCCATGGAGTCCTCGCTCCGCTCCCTCATCGCCGCCCTGCGTCTGGGCGGACTGGTCCCGCGCGCCAGCCCCCCTACCCCGCGCGACGCTGACGACCCCGGCACCATCGACCTTCCCCGCGAGAAAGCGGCGTGAATCCCCCAGCATCCCCGCGTTACGATCCCACCATGGCCACCCCGAGGTTCCCGATCACGATCACTCTTCTGGCCGCCCTCGCCGCCGTTCCCTCCTGCGGCATCGAGCGCAAAGGCGGTGCCTCGGGCGGGCGTGGCCCCGTCTCTCGCGCCGCCGAGGGCGAAAGCCCCTTCGCCCCCGTGCAACTGGTCGTCCACCCGCTCACCCGCCTGGTCCGCAACACCGACACCGGCGACGAGCGCGTCGAACTCCACCTCGAACTCCGCGACCGCTGGGAGGACTCGGTCAAGTGGCTCGGCGACGCCGTCATCGAGCTCTTCCGCGAAACCCCCCCCATCGCCAACGCCGCCGCCGGGGGCGAGCAGGTGAAGCGCTGGCGCGTCGAACTCACCGACGCCGACGCCAACGTGAAGGCCTACGACCGCGTGACCCGCACCTACCGCCTCACCCTCGTCGATTTGCCCCAGGACAAGGGCAAGTCTGGCGTCTGGAAACTCGAGGCCCGCTGGATGCTCCCCGAAGGCCGCACACTCGTCGCCACGCAGCGGTTGGAATAGAGGGGCGTGGGGGCGAGGAGCACGGGTATCGCCGAGGACGGCGAAACCCGTGGCACGAGTTCCGCACGCACTTGACCACTCGACCACCTGACCACTTCTTCTCCCCCCCGCAGCCGGATGGTCGATAAAGTCCCCCGTCACCACCCTCGGCGGAGCCGGGGCAAGTTCCCTTTGAGCAGGACGCTCGACATGCACACGAACACCAAGACCACCATCGCCGGGGCGCTCGCACTGATGCTCATCGCCGGGACCCTCGCGACCGGGGGGTGCGCCGGCGGCGGGAAGTCGGACGACGGGGCGCTCTCGGCCGACGGCACGCGCGTCAAAGGGAAATCGATGCCGCTGTCGGAGGTGAAGGCCCGCGAGGCCGCCGCCGCGGAATCTCGCAGGCTCGCCGCCGAGAAGGCCCGCGCCGGAGCGGCCGAGGCCGAGGGCTCGGCGGAACTCCCGCAGGGCGACGCCGCCCTCGCCGAGTGGCTGAAGCGTGCCGAGGAAGGCGGGCTGATGAAAGCCGACGGCACCAAGCGGACCCGCGCCGCTCGCGCCGCGAACACGAATGAGACCGCGCCGGAGGGGAGCGAAGGCGTCGCCGCGGCGAACCACACCGAGATCGGCGATCTCGCCGACGGCTCCGCGCTCTCGGCGGAACCTTCGTCAACACCCGCCGATCCGTCGGGCACGTCACCGAGCAATGCTGTCACCACGGTGTCGGCGTCGAACACACCCGGGTCTGTGGTGGACGCGTCGATGGCGTCGTCGCGCCCGCTTGCCGCGCTCGTGCGTCTGCACGCCGCCAGGGCCGCGGGCGATGCCCGCGTGACCGATCAGCAGATCGCCGACCTCGAGAAATCCCTCACGCCCAAGGAGAACGAGTTCTACGCGGCGTGGAAATCGCTGCAGGCCTCGATCGCCGCGGGCACGGGCGAGGGCGCGGCGGGAAGCGGCGGCGACGTCTCGGCGTTGAAGCGCGCCGCCAGCCAGTTCGCTGATGCCACGCGCAACTGGGCCGAGCTGCGCATCCCCAAGGCCGTGCTCTGCACGCGCGTCGAGGGCTTCGGGCGGTACAACGAACTCCGCCGTATGGGCTCGACCATGGGCACACTTCGCGCCGGCGGCAGCAGCGGCCCCAACGCCGGCGACGCCGTCACCAGCATCGAGCACGACGAGCCGGCATACGTCTTCCTCGCGGGCCGCAAGAACAAGTTCATCGTCTACTGCGAGATCGACGGCTTCGCCTCGCGCGACGGCGCCTCGATGGGACGAAGCGGCTACGAGGTCGAGATCGCCCAGGACCTCACGCTCTACGCCGGCGGCCCGGCGTCGGGCATGGGCGGCCGCGACGTGGTCGCCTGGCGCAAGACCGACCAGCGCGTGAAGGATTTCTCGCTCAATCAACGCCGCGACTTCTTCATGGTGCAGATCGTCGAACTCCCCGAAACCCTGACCGTGGGCGCCTACACGCTGAAAGTCCGAGTCCGCGACCTCGCGTCGGGCGGCACAACCGGCACCACCACCGGCGGCGGCATGAACGAGGCCGAGGCGGTGATCCCGATCGACATCGTGGCGGATGCCTCGGCGCTTGGGAGGTGAACGAGCGAACCTCGCGTCACGACCGTCCGCCGTCACGCCGGGCACGACCGCTTCAGCCCGACGTCTCCCGCACGAACCCCACAATCGCCGTCTCCACCCCCAGCGTCACATCGCCCCGTCCGGATTTGCCGCGCGAGTCTGTTTCCACGGCGCTCGTCAGCAGGTCCGCCGCTGACTTTGGGGTGAGGTTCTTCGCGGCGTGCTGGAACATCGCGGCGCGGTCCGGGGGCCACACCTTCATTTCCTTGCCGACGACGCCCGGGGGGATGCCCTGGGCGGCGGCGCGGGTGAAGGCGTGGACTTTCTTCGCCGCGTCCATCACGACGAAGCGGAGCAGCACCTCGTCGACGCGGGAGACTTCCATCAGTTCGCGGGCCTTGGTGAGCGCGAGTTCGGCGCTGCCGCTGAGCAGCGCGGGCGCGTGGTTCCACGCCTCGTCCTCTTTCGCGACGCCTACCATTTCTTTGACGTGCTGGAGGGTTATGGGCTTGCCCTCGCCGGCGAGGGCGGCGAGTTTGGCGAGTTCCTGCACCAGCGCGCCGAGGTTGGTGCCGAGGCGCTCGACGATCAGCCATGCCGCGTCGGGCTCGAGCGTGGTGTTGTGCGTCGCCTGCGCGCGGCGGACGAGTGCGGCGACGGCTTTGTCGGGCGTCGGGGAATTGCAGTCTTCGACGATGCCCACGGCCTCGATGAGCTGGTCGAGGTTGCCCTTGCGCCACGTCTCGGCGCGGAGCACCAGCGTGGCGCCGGGCGTCGGCGACTTCACGTACGCCTCGAGGAGGTCGCGTGTGCGGAGCGGGGCGGCGCCGCGCCCCCCGGTGCCGCGCTTGCCCCTGGCCGGCGCGGCGGGCGGCGCGTCCTCTTCGTCTTCGGACTCCTTCAGGAACTCGTCGGCGTTGTCCACGATCACGATCTTGTGCTGCGCGATCAGGCCAAAGGAGCGGCACTCATCTAGCACCTCGGCGGGCTGGGCGGTGTTGCCGTCGAAACGGATGACGTCGACGGGCACGCCGGCCTTCTCGATGGCGGCGCGGAGTTTGTCGGTGTACGCGGTGCGGAGATAGGCGTCGTCGCCCTTGAAGAGGGCGACGGGGAGCGCCGGGCCGTAGGTGGCGGCGGCGGGGGCGGGGGAGGAGGTTGTGGTTTGTTTCTTGGCCACGGGGGTGACAATCAGCAAAGCAGCAGAGCAGCAGATTCGGATGGCCGGTCTGGGCGCCGGCGTGGCACGGCTTGGCGTCTTCGACAAGCCGTGATGAGAAAACGGGGACGATGGGGACAAGGCTTGTCTCGGAAGCCAAGCCGTGGCACCCGGTAGGGCGGAGTGCGGCGAGTCGGGCGGTTGACGAGATGAGGATAACGGCGTCGGGGACCGTCGCGGATGAAGTTATTCGCTTGGAGAACCGGCGGCGCTCTGGTTCACGCGCCCGGCCTGGGGTATGGTGAAGGCGTGAAGCTGACAGGGACGTCATTCCCCTTTGGCCCCTCGGCGGCGCAGCGGGCTTATGCCGCGGGCGGTGCTGGCGCTGCTGGCTCGGCCGCCGCGCGTGGCGCGGGCGCCTCACGGGGGGACCTCGGTCAAAGAGATTCGGTGTCGATTTCGACGGCCGCGGCGTCGGGCGTGGACCGGGGCGGGGATGAGGCCGCGGCCCGGCGTGAGACGAACCTGTCCAGACTTGTCGCCGGGGTGGTGCAGGGGCGGGTGGAGTTTGATGAGAACGGGGTGGCTCAGGTCGGCGCGGGGGACGCCATCGCGATGTACCGCCGGCCCGCGGACCGCAACGCCGCGGCGACGGGGGTGACGGCGGGGCGGTTGATTGATGTGCGGGGGTGAGTGAGGGGAACGCGGGGCGTTTCTCGCAATGTGGGGTGTGGACCGTGTCTCGGAACGTGTCCCGGGACCCACGAGATTGTGCTTTGCCTTCGGGCGTCGTCCCGCCCCATCGAGGCTGCGCTGCCGTCCGGATGGACGGCGGATCTGGCGGCTTGTTTGCCCTCCCGAACGAGAGAGGATTCATCATGAAGTCGCTTCGTCGCGTGGTGTGCTCGGTGTTTGTTGGTGTGGCAGCGCTCTCGCCTAGCACTTGGGCGCAGTCCGCCTCGGCGTTCACCTACCAAGGGCGGATGACCGGCGCAGGCGGCGTACCCACCACCGGCACGGCGAACCTGCGCTTCCAGTTGTTCGATCTACCGACCGGTGGTGCCAGCCTGGCCGGCCCAGTGACCGTCGACAGCGTGCCCGTCAACAGCGGGCTGTTCTCCGCGAGCGTGGACTTCGGCGGCGTGTTCGGGATGTCGGGCAGGGGCGGCTGGATCGAGGCTGCGGTGATCGATGGTCAGGGCGTCGCGACGGTGCTTTCACCCAGGCAGCGGGTATCGCCCGTGCCGCTGGCGAGCGGGATCGTGGGGCTGCCGCTGGTGGGCGGGGTGACGGTTGTGGACCGGGACAACACCGCGTCACCGGTCGACAACGCCATTGTGCCGGCGGGAGGCACGACGACGGCGTACTTCCGTTTCAAGGCTGCGAGCAGCGGCAGGCTCGCATCGGTGGTGTTTCGGATCAATGTTGGCGGGGGCACTCCGACGTTCTTTTCATCCGTGCTTCGCGGTCAGGGCCTCGAGGGCCAGAACCTGGGATCGATGACGCCGGTGGTCTTCTCGCCGTCGGGTGTGGTGGCGGAAACCGAGGTGGACTACCGCGCCGCGAACGTCACGCTGGTGGCGGGCGAGTGGTACACGGTTGCGATTCTGTGTGCCGCGCAGTTTGGCGGCACCAATCAGCCGCTGCCCGACACCGGCGGTGCCAACACGAACGGCAACGCGGTGAACTGGTGGTTCCGCACGTTGGTGGAAGAACCGAAGGCCGTGTCGCTCGCGGTGAGCGCCCAGAGCGCCGCGACGGCCCTGACCGCGAACACCGCCGCAACCGCGACGACTGCGACGACGGCCACCACGGCGGTCACAGCAACCACGGCGGTCACAGCAACCACAGCGGTCACGGCCACCACAGCAACCACGGCGGTCACAGCCACCACGGCGCAGTCCTTGATCGCCAACACCAACTCCGCGCTCGGTGACTTCGAGCTCCGTTTCAGAGGGGCTCAAGATTCAAGCCACGGCATCGGATACTTCGGGGGAGCGACCCCCTTCCGCAACTCCGGGTTCGCGCCCGATGGGCCGGTGATCTTTGGGGCCAGTGGCGGCGGGCTGGGCACGACGTTCGGCAACGGCAACATCGCGCTGCAGTGGAACTCGTGGGCCAACGTCGGCATCGGCACCGCCGCGCCCGGCGGCGGCGGCTTCCGGCTTGAACTGCCCAACACCGCCAGCAGCGCCGGACGCGGACGTGCCAACGCGTGGGTCACGTACTCCTCACGCGATCTCAAAGACGACATCGAGACCCTCCCCGACGCCCTCGAAACCCTCCGCAAACTCCGCGGCGTGTCGTTCACCTGGAAACAGCCGCTGCCCGACGGCACGCGGAAGCACGACATCGGGTTCATCGCCGAGGAGGTCGCCGCGGTCGTGCCCGATGTCGTGTCGATGGGCGAGGGCGGTGGCACGGCGGCACTGGATTACGGGCGCGTGGTGCCGATCACGGTTGAGGCGATCAAGGCGCAGCAGGCGCAGATCGAGATGCTGCGGGACGAGAACGCGGCGCTGAAGAAGAGGTTGGAGACGATTGAGGCGGCGATCGTCAAGGGTGTGAAGCCCTGAAGGGGGATCGCGGGCACGGCTTTGATCGGACGCAAAGTTGGGCTGCCGCGCGCGGCGGGGGTGACGGCGGGCGGTTGATTGATGTGCGGGGGTAGGGAAAATCAGCAAAGCTCAAAGAAGCAAAGCAGCAGATTCGGATTGGGCTATCGGCGTGTTCTGCGATTCGCGTGACGCAGCAACGTCAATCGGCGCTGTACCCTTTTCTCCATGTCCTCCCCCTTCGCCAAACACTGGGGCCTCGACCCTGAAGTCACCTTCCTGAACCACGGCTCGTTCGGCGCGTGTCCCACGCGGGTGCTCGAGGTGCAGCGGCGGCTGCGTGGCGAGATGGAATCGGAGCCGGTTGCGTTCATGGTCGAGAAGCTCGAACCCTTGCTCGATGCCTCGCGGCGCGGGCTGGCGTGGTTCATCGGGGCGAAGGAATCGGACGTGGTGTTTGTGCCCAACGCCACGGCGGGGGTGAACGCCGTGGTGCGGTCGCTGGAGCTTTCGCCTGGTGACGAGCTGCTGACGCTGAGCCACGCGTACAACGCGTGCGTGAACGTGCTGCGGTTTGTGGGGGAGCGCACCGGGGCGAAGGTGGTGGTGGCGGAGTTGCCAAGGTTCCCGCGGGGTCCGGAGGAAGTGGTCGAGGCGCTGCTGAAGCACGCGTCGGAGCGGACGCGGCTGGTGATGGTGTGCCATGTGACCTCGCCGACGGCGCTGGTCCTGCCGGTGAAGCGGGTGATCGAGGAGTTTGCCAGGCGCTGGCCGCGGGCGGATGTGCTGGTGGACGGGGCGCACGCGCCGGGGATGCTGGACGTGCATGTGGACGACCTGGGGGCGGCGTACTACACGGCGAACTGCCACAAGTGGATGTGCGCCCCAAAGGGCGCGGCGTTCCTGCATGTGCGCGAGGATCGGCAGAAGGTCGTGAGGCCGCACGTGATCTCGCACGGGGCCAACTCGACGCGCACCGACCGGTCGAGGTTCCAGGTGGAGTTTGATTGGACGGGGACGGACGATCCCACGGCGGCGCTGTGCGTGGGGACGGCGATCGAGGCGATGGCGGAGATTTGGGGGGAGCGTGAGGTGGAGTCGTGGCACGGTTTGGCGTCTTCGACAAACCGTGTGGAATTGACCGGCGACGGGAAGGGGACACGGCTTGTCTCGGAAGCCAAGCCGTGGCACGGGGACGGGGGAACGGCGTCGATGGACCGCGGGGCGGTGCTGCGGGCGTGGTCGGAGATTCGGGCTCGGAACCGGGCGCTGTGCCTGGAGGGGCGGAAGATCGTGGCGCGGGCGGTGGGGGCGGATGAGGGGGCCATGCCGCCGGGGGAGATGATCGGGAGCATCGCGGCGATCCCGCTGCCGGAGGGGACAGGCGAGATGCCCAAGGTGCCGGCGGGGACGTACCCTGACCCGTTGCAGCGGTGGCTGGTGGCCCAGCGGCGGATCCAGGTGCCGGTGTCGTGGTTCCCGAAGTGGCCGAGGCGGTCGGTGCGGATCTCGGCGCAGTTGTTCAATGACGCGGGGGACTACGAGCAGCTGGCCGGGGCGCTGGCGGAGTGTGGGGAGGGGAAATAGCACATGGCAAATCGCAAAGAGCAAATCCAGAGGCTGGGACAGGTCCGGCGGCCTGTCGCGCCGAGTGTGGATAAAGCGTGTGCAAACAAGCAGTTGCGCTCGCGCCGGTGACGCCCTGGCTGGGGTGGGCCGGGGGGTTTTGGCTTTGCGCTGGCTTCACACTGGCGGCGGGAGCCGGGCGGGTGGGGCTCATCCGACAGGTTGTTCGAGTTGGTGGATTTGTGCTAAAGCGTTGCTGGATCGTGGTTTATGGTGATCTTCCAGGGGTTCTCCACCAACTGTCAGCGCTTCTGTGATGATGATGAGAGATTTCTTTCCTTCTTCAGGAAGAGTGAAGTCGCCGGGGGAGGGGGCTTGACTTCGGCACCCGGACGGGGGACACGGAATCTTCCACGCCCGATGTGAACCGGGTGTGG
>CAYZFW010000025.1:0-13758 GCA_964477615.1 uncultured Phycisphaeraceae bacterium
TTGATCGGCTCGGGTCAGAAGTTCGGGGCCCACGATCTCGCCGCCTATGACGCCGACGACCCTCGGACACCCCTGTGGCGAACCGGCGTCGGCCCCGACAACTTCGCATACCCGCCCGGCTCGAACATCCCAGAAGAGCCGATCTTCCGCTTCGCCACCGCCGACCTCGCCGACGTCTTCCCCGAAAGCCCCGGTGAGGAGGTCATCGTCTCTCACACGCACATCATCCGAGGCGCGTGCTGCGTTCGCGTGTATGACCTCAACGGGCGGGTGCTGTACGAAGCCTGGCACTACGGCCACATCTACCAACTCCGCTGGCTCAGCGGGCCGCGACTGCTCATCCTGCTGGGCGTCAACAGCGAAGCCAACTGGACCCAGCGCGGCCAGCCCGACACCGACATGACCTGGCCGGTGGTGCTCCTCGCGGTGCAACCACGAATGGGCCAGCGGCCCGGCTGGATCACCTCACCCTCTCGCCCTGGCGACACCCCGCCACAGTGGTACCGCTGCGTCATGCCACCGGACCTGGCCCGCGCTGGCGAGATGAACAGCCGGGACACGTTCACATTGGGCCCGATCGACCCGTCCCTGACGCGGCGCTTTAGCGATTCAAACTCGTTCACGCTCTGCGTCGGCATCAATCCAATCGTCGTCGACGCCGAAGGCAACATCGCCTTCCGCCCCCCCTTGGCCCACCTGCAGCACACCAAAGGCCGCCCCCGCGACCCCGAGGTCTACGGCAAAGAGGCCGATGCCGACGCCTACTTCATCGACCTGCCGCCAAGGGTGCCGGGGCCGACGGAGCACGGCCCCGACGCCGCAAAGTGAGCTCGAGCCGAGTCCCGCCGCGAACCAATCCCCCGGTCCAACCCGCAGCACGAGGACACGCAGCCTGGACCCCGGCGAAAGAAACGTCACAAAATCAATACTCCGCCGCGAGATCGCCCTGAGCGATCCGTACGGTCGCGGAAGCTTTTCACCGAGTCCAGCGTCGTCTAGGTGTAGGCCTAACGCCGGTCCGCGGCGTCATACGCCTGCAGGATCCCTCCGTTCGCGTTGGATCTACCCGAGATCGTCGCGCTCCCGGTGGTGCTGTCATGGGCACCGGTCTGCCGGAGGACGATCCGATGTGGCAGCGGGCGCAGAGACACCTCCGACGGGTCTCAAGGGTGCAATGAGCCCGTGCCGGACGGGGCGGCTGTTTTCATGGGTAGGTTGCGTTTGTCGGCGGTGTTACGAGTTGGGACGCAACGCGCCGGAAGCAGTGTGTCGCGAGGTCTTTGACGTGGGTGTCGTGGTGGGTGCCGAATGCGGCCTGGGCGATGAGTTCGAGGTGGGCGGGGCCGTCGCGTTCCGCCAGTTCGGCGACGGCCTTGGCACGGAGCATGCCAGCGGCGTCGGTGATGTGGGGGTGCTCGCTCTGAGGGTGCAGGTCGATGGAGCGCTCGTGGGCGGCGAGTCGTCGGAGAAGATGGGTGGCCTCGGGCGAGTGGTCGGCGCGGAGTTCGTCGGCGGCGGCCAGGAGCTCGTGCCAGTGCGGGGGCGCGGCGGGGGGGTCGGTGCTTAGACTCTTGTGGATGAGGTCGTGTTTGAAGGGCATGGGTCAGCCTTGCTTCCAGATCAGGGTGAGCTTGTCGTCGGGGATTTTCTGAGTGAGAACGGTGAGGCCAACTTCACCCTTGTTTACGATGAGGTAAGACTTTTCCTTGACGATCAACCCACCCATGAAGTAGTCAACGGCGCGGTCGAGGTATTGCTGCTTAAAGTCGGCGAGTTGCTGGCCCGTCTGCCGATTGAAGTTCTCCTGAGGGATGCCGCCCTTGTACTCGACGGTGTAGCTGAACGATGGGTCGTAGACGATGACGTATTCGGAGTTCGGTCGTCGCAGAAAGACCAGTTGATGGCCGTCACCGGTGTTGGGCTGTTCGCGGTCGGCCCAGAATCGCCATCGACGTTCGGGCGGAGAGTCGACCGGCTCGGTATTGTTGTCGATGGGGTAGGCACCGGCGTAGTCGTGGTAGATCTTTTCGGAGAGGTTCAAAGGCACTTGATCATTGCCTTGCCCAAACTTCTTCACAACGATGGCCGCCCAGACGGACTGATCGTTGGAAAGGTTAGCGTCGGACCACAGGTAGCTGAAGAAGCGTCTTGGGGCCGCGATGCCCTGCCATGCGAGCAAGGCCTGGAAGAACTTGCCCCATCGCCCGCACATGCCGTAGCCGTCGTTGATCAGTTGACGAAGCGTGCGATTCGACTGATTGTTCGGCGAGTGGTATGCAAGCGGGAGCTTGGGGAGGCCGGCAAAGATGGCGTTGGCGACGTCGACCGTGTCGGTCTTACCGTGGGCGAGTTCGCAGGACCACTTGGCGATCGGCTCGAGACGGTAGTCGTCCTCATAGACTCCTGGCACTTGAAGGGGGGCCTTGTTGACGACATAGAAATGCACTTCGGTCTGGCCGGCTGTGAGCATCTCGCCCTGCCCGATCTTGACGGCCCACTTGATCTTCACCTCGTGGATGCCGACGGTGTTGGGAAGGTCGATGGACCAGGCCAGCGTGATTGCCTGTGACTGGTTCTGCTGATTGAACTGGAGTTGAGCGTTCGCGACGAGGGGCGGCTGATTCGAGTCGACGTCGGCACCTGTTATGGTTGCTTGACCGCCGACGTCGTTGATGTCGTCGCGGGTGATCTGGATTCGGAGTTGAGGACGGACGTTCTGTCCGCGAACGAACGCGGCAACGGCGGGGACATCCGAGTCTGTCGCATCCTGCAAGTTGCCGACGCCGGTGGAGTTGGACTCGACCGAAGCGCCGCTCGTACGCCACATGGGGATGGCGACGGGGTCGAGCCCTCCGAAGCCGATGCCAGTGACCTTGTATCCCATGGGGTTTGCTCCTCAAGTCGAGATGGGTGCGTCGGCGTCGGGGTCAGAATCGGGGTCGGGGCCCGGGCGAGGTTGTTGTTCGGTCAGCGGTCGTTGGGGTCGGTCCAACCGCGGCGTTCGACGTTCGGGCGCAGCGGGGTGTGCCGCGGCGCTGGGGGAGAAGACGGCGGCGGCCGGGCCGGTTGCCCGGGCTTGGGCGGTTGCGCGGGCGCGGCGGAACGCAACGCATGCAAGGCTAGGCGGAAGTGGTGTCGCGCGATGGAACGAACGTGCTCTTCACCGTGGCCGAATGCGATGGTGGCGAGGAGTTCGAGGTCTTGCGGGTCGGCGCGGGCGGCGAGCTCGGAAACGGCGATGGCCCGGAGCGTGGCGTTGGGTGTTGCGATGTGCGGGGCACCAATGGCATCGGCCAGCGGGAGTGGCCCGTCGTAGCGTGCGACCTCGCGGAGAAGCTCCGACGCTTGCTCGGAGCGGTCGGCACAGACGTGCTTCAGAGCGGCGAGCAGGGTAAGCCATGACACGCGCGCGCGCGCGTCGGGGCGCACGGGGTCCGGGGGCGTGATGCAACGCCGGAGCACTTCGTCTTTGGTCGGCGTGGGCATGGTGGTCGGCTCCCGATCAGGCGTCGTTCCAGATAAGGGTGAGATTGGCGGCGGGGATGCGCGAGGTTCGGACGGTCATGCCGTTGGTTCCGACGGGGTCTTCGATGGGTGGCGCGGCGTTGTAGAGGTTCTCGTCCTGACGGAGAGTTCCCATGAAGTATTGGAAGTTGGCATCGAGGTAGTTGGCCTTGAATGGGGCGATAGCATCGCCGCTCTGACGGGCGAAGCCATTGGGCGGCATGGCCATGGCGATGGTGGCGCGTGCGCCGAAGCTTGGGTCATAGACGGTGATGTTGCCGTTGAGGTGATCGAAGAAGGCGAGCATGTGCCCGTCCCCGGTGTTGGGGTATTCGCGGTTCGCCCAGAAGCGGTAGCGCCGGGTGTTGAGGCTGACAACAGCAGGATCGAGCGCGACGGGTGGGTAGGCGCCGTCGTAGTCGTGGTAGTCGCATGCGGGGGCGAGTTGGATGACCTCGCCGCCGGGGTAATCGCCTCGGCCGACGCCGAAATTGTTGGCAACGACGGCGGCGGCCCATGCGGACTGACCGTGATCGAGATTCGCCCAGAGGAGGCGGAAGCCGCGCCGCTCGACGTTGATGCCTTGCCACGCGGCCAAGGCTTGGAAGAGCGCGGCCCAAACGGCGCACATCCCGCCGCCAGATTGGACCATGCGTTGGACGGTGCTGATGGCTTCCATCGGATCAATCACGCCGTAGCACAGGTGGGTGTCGGCGATGCGAGCGTGGAGCGCGTCAAGGATGTTGGCGGGGCCGTGCCGTCCGGCGGCGATCGTGCAGGACCAGTCGAGGATGTCGAGGTAGCGCCACGGGCCGAATCCGCCGAGGTTGAGGTCGGCGGGGAGGGCGTCGACGGTGTAGAAGACGAGGGTTGAGATGCCGCAGATCGCTGGCTGGCCGCCATTGCGTGAGACGCGCCACTGGAGCCGTACTCGCGTTTTTCCGATGGTGTCTGGGAGTGGGGCGGAGAGGGTGAACTGGAGAGCCTGGGTCTCTTCGTCGTCGATCTCAACATCAACGTCGCGCGGCTGAGCGACGAGGAGCCCACCGTCGGCGTTGATGCTGGTGATTGTGACGGGGCCGGCATCTTCGTCTTCGGCGCTGAAGGTGACGACAAACGATGGGGTGGCACCTCGGACGAACGCACCGATGATGGGCGTTTCATCTTCGTCGACGGACTGCAGCATGTAGTGCTGGAAGTAGCACGGTTCGATGACACCGCCGTTGAGGCGCATAACCTCTAGTGGCCGGTTGGGTCCGAGAGGTGGCGGGTCGTTCACCGCGAAGAAGCCGATGGACTTGATGCGGAAGGGCATGCGGTAGTTCCGGCGTTCGGAGGGTGGCGCGGGGTGGGCGTCGTCTCTGAAACCGCGAACGTATCGCTTGCCTTTGGCGGGTGATTGGGGTGATCTGCGGGTTGAGTTGTGCGGATCTGCGTCGAGAGTGGTCAACTCGACGGGAATCCGTTGAGCACGGTTCCGGCGGTCTGGCCGATGGTGCCGAAGAGTGTGACGGCCTGGGTGGCGATGTCTTGGCCAGCCTGGATGAGCGGTTGGCCGCGCGGGTCCTGGGCGGCGACCAGCGCGGTGCCCATGCCGATGGCGGTGGCGCTGATGGTGAGGATGGCGCGGAAATAGTCGCTGCCGTCTTGCACGGTGATGGCACAAGACTGCGCGACGGACTGGTAGGCTTTGCCGGCACCACTGGCGCGGATGACGGTCGGGTCGAGCACGCTCCTTTGCGTGATCTCGAGGGCCGACTTCATCAAGTGGAGGTTTGAGGAGGGCATCGGGGTCTCTTCGGACCGGGTTCTGAGCGGGCGAGAATCGGGAATCACGAGCCCCGAGTGAGAGCATTTGGATGCGTTTCGATACATCCACATCAATCAGGCCGAGCGGCCGTTCACGCTGCGATCCGGAGGTCTGAGCACCGCGAGGGACAGCCGACTACGGCGCGAGCTTGGCGATGATCGCGGAGCAGGTGGTAGTGACGGACTGGAAGAGAATGCTCGACTGATTCGCGGCGTTGGTGGCGTTGTGGGCCGCCTGTGAGAGAGCGGCGGCGGTGGCCTGATACAGGAGCCCTTCGGACTGCCCGGGGGCGAGGCCGATGTTCAGCAGGTTGACCTGGGTGATGGCGTCGGTGATCTGGTTGTTCACTGCGGTGGGGTAGGCCATGGTGCGATCCTCCTTGATGAGTGGTGTCGAGCCCTGTTCGAGAGTATCGGCTGGGGAGCACGCTCCGGCGCTGGATCTCGTCGGCGGCATCACAGTTCATCAGAATCGCAGGAGCAGCAGCAGGCGGGGCCAACTTTCGCGGGGGCGGCCTCAGACCGCGCAGCCCCGGCCAAGACTGCTGGGTTCGCATGGTCGACACTGCGAGACAGATGATCTGGTCGGCGGCGTCCGCCGGCGGGAGGAGCGATCGAGTCACGACAGTGAGCCCGCATGAGACACATCGCACGCAAGGTCCGAGTGATCCGGGATCCCCGTCGAGAGGTGACGCCCGCGGCGTTGCTTGGTCTGCTGGGCGAGAAGGCCTGTACGACGCCGGGACGACGGCTGGTGCTGGCAGAGCAGCGTGATGAAAGTCGGATGTGGGGAGCGTCGGCAGTTCACCCGATGCAGCCGTTGGAGACCGGGTACCGAGCCATCGTGCTGGACGCAGCGCGAGGGGTGACCGAACCGGACCAGAAGTGGTGGATGGAGTACGGGGCCCTGGCGGGGTTCTTCCAACCGGTGGAGGACCCGCCAACGACACTGGGCGCAGCGGACGACGGCGTGATCGGGACGACGCGACAGCCGGCCGACGTGCTCGAGCGGGCGGGGGCGGAGATTGACCACGCGGTGAAAGCGCTCAACCGCGCGGTGGCGATGAACACGGTGGGGAAGGACCACAAGCTCAGACCGTTGCTGCAGAAGCATCTCGGGACGGCGCTGGGAATGCTCAGGCGTGTCGCGGAGCAGTTCCAGTACGCGTTGGGGGCGTATCCGCCGGCACAGCTGATCGAAAAGACCGAGCCGGTGCGCGACGCGTTGAAGTTGATCTCGGAACTCGAACCCGTGGCACCGTGCGTGTCGACCGTCGAGGTCTTCGGCAAGTGCGTGGATGGGCTGCGCCGAACGAAGAAGCATCTAGAGGAAGCGACTCACGGGCTGGCATCGGTGCAGGTGCTTCACACGCTTGAGCCATTCCTGCTGTTCCGGCTGCTGATCCTGTACACGCTTGAGTCTGAGACAGAGGTCAGCAGCTCGGAACGCCAGGCTTGTGGCGGCGAACTGACGAAACTGCTTCACGCGGGGAGGCCGTGGCTGAGCGACTTTCTGCGCACTCGGCTGATGGATCTCGACGCGGCGCTGAAGACGCTCGACCCGTCGGGGAACACGAGGTTCTTCCTAAAAGGCGGGAGGGCGCTGTACTGCTATCTCGGGACACCGCAACTCGGAGCGAAGGACTGGGACACGCAGGTGCTGATCAACCCGAACCTCCCCGCAAAGGTGTGGTACGAACTGTATCGGCGTGTGCAGAATGAACTGGAGTTGCGCTTGGCAAGGTACAAGCAGCAGTTCTTCATGTTGCTGCATCTGAACGCGGACAACTTGGAGCGGGAGCTCACGGTACCATCCGTGTCGACAGGGGTGCTGACGACAGTTGAAGCGGAGGCAGCGTTTCCCGAGCCGACCGGTGTTGTGGACCTCGGTGATATGTACGGCGGCGAGTGCAAGGCTGAGCTGATCGATGTAACGATCCCGCGGCCCGACACGAGCGAGGCGATGGAGCAGTGGACGCACCTGTCAGGAGACGGCGGGATTCTGACGCTGGAGGATTGGCCGCCGGTGCCGGGCGGGGGCTACTTCGTTGATGAGTACTTGACGATCCTGCGGGAGGTGACATCGGAGGTCTCGCACTCGGCCGACAAAGCTCCGACGCGGACCCAGCGACTGTGGCAGGTGCTGGCAACCGGCCCCGACATCCAGGTGCTCGTCAAGGCCGCGGTCGACGCGCTGCCCGATACGCTGGGTCCTGCGGTGAAAGCCGTACAGAGCCTTGGCGACACATGCGCCCAGCGGCTGCTCCTCATCGGGCTGCGCCAGTTCTCAGAGTCTTACGGGCTCCGCGAGGACGCAGGGTTGTCGTCTGCCTTTGCGAGCGCGTTCACGGTGTCGTGCGAACCGTTCGGGAGAACATTCAGTGAGGTCAAACTTGCAAACAACCCAAAGAGTGGTGGGGTAATCCGGTTGCCGGAGTCGTTGGTCATCGCGGTCGAGGAGGCTCGCAAAGGACAAGGAGCGCTGGCTTGGGAACCGGTGATCAATGCCGTGGGCTTTCTTCAGTACTGGTCGGATCGGATGGAACGGCACTGGGCCGAGCGTGCCAAGGGCTTTCTGAAGAACATGCTGTCGCCGATGAATGGGCTCTTCCGAATGCTCGCGGAAGACGGAGTGTTCTCGCCGACGGAGGAACTTGAACTGCAATTGGCAGCGCGTGGCGCGGACGCGGCACGGTTGCAGGCGGAGTACGCGTCGTTCCACCAAGCCGCGGAACTGGACCCGATGTGCGTGATGGAGCTGGGGGTCTATCTCAAGCCGCCGGATGGAAGGCCGGAGGTTGCCATCGCGATTGTGCGCCCACCGGTGGAGCGATTTGTCAACTCGAGCGCGGGCGCATTCCGGCTGGACGCGAGCGATCCCGGCCAACTCGCGGTCTACTCGACCTCTTCGATCCCGTTTGACGGGGGCTCTCCCTACCAGCCACTGGTCATGTCGATCCGGGGGCTGAACTCCGCGAGCGGCTGGCCGACACTGAGTTTCATCTGGGGGCAACCGATCCTCGCCCTGCCATTCCTGGTTGGCGAGTATCGACGTGCGGCGGCGCTGACGCCTGAGTTCGGGGTTCGTGGGCGATTGAATCGGACCGCGTCGACGCTGGCCGCGATCCTCACATCCTTCGAAAACCAGACGAAGCCGAACCCGACCGTTGAGGCACTGAATGAGGGAAGAGCAGCGTTCCTCACGCTGTCGAGCACCGACCGTTCGTGCGGGGCGCGGGCACAGTATCCGCCCGCGTTCTTTGGCGATGCCAAGGGCACCGTGCCGTTCCACGCATTCGAACTGGAGCTGCCAGCGAATGGACATGTTGTCGCGTCGGTGTTCCACGGGATCAAGGAACACAAGAAGAACCCCTGCGACCTGAACCTGTTGGTTGTGAACCAGGGGCACGGGGCTTTCGAACGGTTCTCGTCGGCAGACTGGAAGCCGTCTGACATGATCCGGTTCGTGGCCATGCCGATGCGTGGAGCGGGCCTGGCTACGCGCCGCTTGGTGCTGGACTTCCCGCAGTCGGCGTCGTTCGTGAACTGCATGCGGGCGGCGGCTGTGGCCGATGGGCAGGCCTGGTGCACGCTGTACGACGCGGGCCGTGGGGCGTCCCCGGTGATTGACACAGCGGCGTGGACGCGGCTGGAGGGGGCTCTGCTTCGCCGCGAAGTACCTTCGCTCGACAGGGGACTCGATGCGCTGCTGCGACAGCGTACCCGTGCAATCACGGGTGAATCGCGCTGGTCGGCGGTGAGTGCCGCGAGCCCCGAGCAGATCATCAAATGGCTACAAGACCCACCGGCCATCCGCGAGACAATCTCGTTCATCCGGTGCCTGCCTCGCATCGCAGCGGCACTCTCTCAGAGCGAGCAGGCAGACGATTCCCGGATTGTCGGGCAGCTGCGAGCCATTGCCGAAGAGCAGTGGCTCTCGCCGAGCGACGGGGCCGTGCTGGCCCCGGTGCTGCGGCAGAAACTGAACGACCGTGAACGTGTCCGGCAATCGCTGGCTGCGCTGCCTGCGCGGCTGGATGAGCTGCTGACCAGTCCGCGGTATCGCGTCGCTCTGCCGCGGGAGCAGATCGAGGGACTCCCGACGTTCACGCCACTCGGCGGGATCGGGGAGAGCCTGTGGAGTCTGGTGCTTGCGAACCGCCACGTGATCGCCTCCTACGACTCCACGTTGCCGAAGTGCCCATCGCCCTTCGGTTGGTATGCGTTCGATACAGGTCAGCTAATTGTGGACGAAACGCTGCTCGCACTGGCTCCGGTACCGTCCCCGGTGACGGCGAACCCGCTCTTGCGCACGCCAGCCGAGCTGATCGGCGCGATCAACGGATCGGCACCGGCGGCGTTTCAGGAGATGCTGAAGTTCATTCGCAATCCGAGCCATGTCAAGCGGCTGACAGGCATCAAGGACTTCCTTCAGGCGTGAGCACGTAGCCCATCTGTTCAGGTGTCGAGCGGACGCATCGTTCGGGCGTTCAGTCGACGCTGGCGGTACTCGCGTGGGCTGACTCCGACGATGCGCTTGAAGCTCTTGATGAAGTGGCTGAGGTCGCCGAAGCCGACATCCATGGCGATCTCGGTGATTCGACGGCGTGGGTCGGCCTCGAGAATGTTCTTGGCCTTCTCGATGCGGAGCTCGGTGAGGAAGTTGCGGAAGGTCATGCCCAGCAGCCTCTTGCAGAGGTGGGCGAAGTGCGAGGCACTGACACATGCGACACGGGAGATCTGAGCAGAACTGATGTCCTCGTGAGCGTGGACACGGGCCCAGGCGAGAGCGCGCATCAGGCTCGGGTGCAGCGTCTGGTCCGTCTCGCCGCGCAGGAGTCGGCTTGCCAGGCTGTCCGCCGGCTTGGCCGGCGCGGGCGGCATGCGGAGAGCGGGGGGCGATGGTGAGTCCTGGGCTCGTGTGTGGGCCGTCGCCAGCATTCCCTCGTCGAGTGCTTCGAAGTCGGACGAAGTGCGCGATCTCGGGGCGGCTTCAGACCAGATCGGCGGGCCGGTGATGACGCGAGCCAGTCCGGTCAGGCGGTCGGGGCCGATGGGCTGGCCGCGCGCGGTCACGACCAGACGAGCGGCAACGCGCTCGACCTCGGCAACGTTGCCGGGCCAGTGGTATGCCTCGAGCATGCGGACGGCGTCCGGGGTGAACTGAGCGAACGATCCGCCGTGGAGTTGCGCGAAGTAAGCCAGGAGGAGCGGGACGTCTCCGCGTCTAAGTCGAACGGGCGGGACCTTGAGGCGGAGGAAGTCGAACACGCCGACCAGCGGGCGAAGATGGCCGTCGATCTCCGGCAGATCATCGAACCAGCGCGTCATGGTTCCGATGAGTCTGACGCTCGTGTCTGCGCCGGCCGATGCGGCTGAGTGCGTCGCCGGCAGTCCTTCTCGGCGCAATCGCGCCCCGAGGACGCGAGCGTGCAGGATTCCGAGGGCGTCCATGCCCTGGATGACGAGCGTACCGCTGCGGGCGCGGGCCACGGCGTCTTCGATCTGGGCGGAGAACTGCTCAGGTGAGTCCGCAGCGTCCGCGACCTCGACATAGGGCCCGTGGGCGCGCGGGCCACGTGCGTGGACAGCGAAAGCGGTTAGAGCGGCCTCTGTCCCTGGCTCGGCGGCGATGGTCACGGGGAGATGAGACGCGGCGATCACGGCGATCTCGCGCTCGAGGTGTCGAAGCTCAGCGCTCGCACCGATGAAGGTCGAGGGCGCTCGGAGGATCGCTTTGGACCGATCCCACACGTCCCTGCGGCCGATGATCAACTCGGCATCCTCGGCAAGCGCTACGAGTGCTGCGTGATCGGCGTCGCTGAGCCGCTTTGATACACCACGGATGCACAGCGCGGCGCGTCGAAGACCCGAAGAGCCGACCGGAATGCGCAGCACGCTGCCGGATCGCTCGACGAGCGATGACGCATCCGGATCGCTTGGAGCGGGGTAAGCCGGGCGAGACCGGGGTCGAGCGGGGTCTTGCTCAAGCTCGCAGGTTGCGCTGGTTGCGCCGGCGATGGCGGCGGCCCGTTCAGCGATGAGGACCAAGGCCAGTGCGAGGTCTGTCTCCTCAGGTCCAGGCTTCGGCTTCGCGGATGCACGCGGGGCCGCGGACTCCGGCAGCGTGATCCGGATCGGACGTCGCAGAGGGCCCGGTGCTGGTGGGCCCGCAGGCTGCGTCGAGAGAGTGTGCATCGGTCCAACTCCTATCATGCAGGAATGTTCGCGTCGGAGGCGGGCCTGCCCGCGCGGACGAGCAACGAGTGCGACGGGCTCGGGGGCGGGATGGGTGCAAGGACAACCGCTCGCGCCGTGGCAGTTCGGCGAGCACGGTAAAGCACGCGGCGAGCCGCGGACTTGGTCCGACATGCACATCACTGGATCGCAGCCGACGACAACTGTGGCAGCCGTGGCCAACACAATACGCAATGGGACCACACGCGCGGACACAACAGACCAATCTCGATACCGCGGATACCACTATGCTCCTGTGGTGTTAGAGGATGTCGGATGAAGTTGTGATACATCGTGAAGAATTCCAAGCCCGCCAGCCGTGCGCATCGCCTATGTAAAGGACGCATGTCTGCAGCGCGTCGGAACGGTTGTACAGATAAGTATCGAGGTTGTGATGAATTGTCCTGCATGCTCCGGGTACGACTAGTCCGGTGCCCGTCTCTGTCCTCCTCCGGCCGCGTTGTTCGCATGTGCGTGCCGTGTCACCTCAGTTCTGTGTGTTACTTATCCATTAGTGGACCCTATCCCCACCGCGAACGTGTGCGCCGAGTTCCGCGTTCCACAGTTCATAGGAAACTCTTCTCATGGCCTATCCGACATCTGTCAACGATCAGGTCACCGACTCGGTGACACAGGCCAATGTCGAGGTGCTCGGCTCCGCCCCTGCCGTGGCGATGGGCAATCTGTACCAAGCCACCGCACAGGCGCTCGGGAACGCGGCGCACAACGCGACGCTGATGGCACAGCAGGCGTCCGTCACCGCGCAGGCCGCGACGACCATGGGCGTGGCGGTGCTGATGTCGATCGATACCGCCGCCGCCGGCAAGGCCACTCAAGCCGCCCTGTCTTCGTAAGTCCCATCAAGCGGAGTTGCACCGTGAGCTCCGCATTCTGCCCGTTCCTTCGGCGTTGATACCCGCGCAGCGCCGAGATCAGCTTCCCGCTCGCGGGGATCACCCTTAAGGGTAAGAGAGGTAACAATGGCATTCCCGACTTCTGTCAACAACCAGATCACCGACTCGGTGACGCAGGCCAACGTCAAGGTCTTGGGCGACGCGCCCGCGGTGGCGATGGGCAACCTGTATCAGGCGACCGGCCAGGCGCTGGGCAACGCGGCGCACAACGCGACGCTGATGTCGCAGCAGGCCGCGGTGACAGCCCAGACAGCGACGACGATGGGCGTGGCGACGCTGCTGTCGCTCGACACCGCGTCGGCCGGCATGGCCACCAAGGCGATCCTGTCTTCGAAGGTCGCCGGACTCTAAGTGATTCGCCGCCTCGGGAGTTTGAGCATCCGCCCACTGTGAGCCGCTAGCGAATGGCGTTCCCCACGTCCGTCAATAATCTGGTCACGGACGCGGTCACGCAGGCCAACGTCATGAGCCTCGGGGCGTCCCCCGCGGTAGCGATGGGACTCGTGTACCAGGCGAGCGCACAGTCGCTGGCGAACGCGGCCCACAATGCCGCGATCGCACAGCAGCAGATGAACCAGGTTGCCCAGGCGGCGACGACCATGAGCGTCGCTCTCCTGCTCTCGCTCGGAACAGGCGCGGGCGGGAGAGCGGCGCCAGGGGTCGGGAACTCACCCTGAATCTCTGCCGAAGGAAGTGTCTTGATGAAAGCGGTCAAAGGCGGGCTTGGACTCAAATCCGTGTCCGCCGCCCCAGGCTAGAGCGTCGTCTATGACCGGACCCGACCAAGTGAACCCCGCAGTGGCCGAAACCGTGGCCATCGGCACAACAGCGTCCATCGGCGCAGCCCCCTCTGCAGCGATGGCGGCGACCTACGCCACGATGGCCGACTCGATGGGGATCGTGATGATGAACGCGGCCCGCTGCCAGCAGGCGATGCAGCCGATCCTGGTGACGAACACCGCCGTCACATGTGCCTGGATCATCACGAAGGCAACCGCCTGACCGACCCCACGCAAGATCGCACAGCGAAGGACCACAGGAGCATTCGATGACATACGACGGCACCGTGAATTCTCAGATCACTGACGCGGTCAGTCAGACCCAGGCGGCGGTCATCGGCGTCGGCGCGGCCCAGTCGATGGGCATCCTCGACTCGGTGATGGCCGAGACGCTTGGCATGGCGATGCACAACGCGGTGAGCAACCAGCGGAACATGCAGATGGTGAGCTCGGCGGCGACGACGGCGACGTGCGCGCGGATTCTCAGGGCTTTCGGAACCCCCCCGGCCCCGGCG
>CAYZFW010000026.1:0-13462 GCA_964477615.1 uncultured Phycisphaeraceae bacterium
AAGGGTGCGGCCCCGTTGGTGCCGTCGAACGTCGCCAACGTGGTGGGTGTGCCACCTGCGGCCGGTAGAGAAAAGACGGTGCCGCGGTCGACGGCACCACCGCCAGCGGTCGTCCCGTAGAGGGTACTGCCGTAGAGCGTTAGTCCGGCCAGAGGTCCGGACCCGTTGGTGCCGTCGAAAGTCGCCAGCGTGAAGAGCCTCGTGGTGTTGGCCATGAGAGAATATGTCCCGCCCCAAGGCTGCGTTCGCGAAACGCGCACGACCAGCGGGCCGCTGGCAAAGGTACCCGAGATCGATGCCACGGCGTCCGGGCCAGAAGCGTCAGACGCAACGAAGTCGGAGGTCGTCAAGACGGTGCCAGCGGCGTTGAGCAGCTGCACACTTGCGTTGGACGGTGCCCAGACTCCGGGGGCGGTCGCCGTAATATTCACGGTTGAGATCGCCGCCGTGGTTTCGGGGACGATGAAGAAATCGTCATCGAGAAGTTTGAGAGCGGTCGCGGAGTTCACTGGCAGGACGGCTGCAGTTAGTTGGGTGTCGTTGGGTTCGTATGCATCATCGAGCGGGTTGCCGTAGCGGCTCACGAGGCCGTCCTTGTCACCTTGGCTCATGTATGAGCGATTACCCATCACGTTGGCGAACTGCTCGAAGCCCGGGCGTGGGTCAATGGCGGTGCACGTCGGGGGGTTGCAGAAACAAGTCGTGGCCGCGCAGCGGCTGTAGTGCATGATGCTCTCGAAGTCGTACGGGCCGGTTGGCGTGGCGCCTGCCTGGATCACGAAGTTGGGGTTGAAAAAGCCGGGATCGATGTTGGCCTTGTTTATGATGACGTAGGTGTCGCGGTCAGCGCGGCTGTGCTCGTGCCCCACGCCCAGTGCGTGCATCAACTCATGGATGATGATGTAGCGGGAGGGCCAAGAGAGAATGTTGACAGACTGCTGCCCGCCAATCATGCCGGGCTGCGCGGAATTCACGGTGCTGTTCTGGATGTGGACCCAGTTGGGCTGGCCGTTGCGGGGGATGAAGGTGACATTCGCGACGGTGGAAGTCTCGTCCATGGCGATACGGAGCCGGTCGCTGTTCTCCTGTGTCACGTTGGCGTCTATTGTGTAGTACACGTTGCCGCCGGGCCACAGGTTGGAATTCCACAGACTGGCGTCGACGCCCGGCGGCAGGATCAGTTCGCAGCCCTCATCCTTCGCATCACGCTGGTCGGGCCACAGCGGATGTGGCGGGAACTCGGCGCGCTGGGCGTATGCCGCAACGGCGAGAGCATGGGCGGCGACAAGGCCGGTCACAAACGCGAGGATGGAGTTGGCAGAGCGCATGCCTCAAGATAGCCGCCGATGCCTCCGGCGCGCGCCAATTCCAGCAATTCTGAAAGGGATTTCCGCTTCGACGCAGGACACGTCACAAGTTATTGCCACTGCTGCACTTGCGCCGTAAGCCCAGTTCAGCCTCCCGTGCACGTCGTGCCGAACCGCCCGAGGAACACCGTCAGGTCCGCCGTGTTCACCAGCCCGTCGCCCGTGAGGTCCGCCCCGCTGCCCGGCGTAACGGCGGTGCCGAAGGCGCCCAGGAACGCCGTGAGATCGGCGGTGTTCACCGCGTTGTCGCCCGTCAGATCACCCACACACCCCGCTGGCGTGCTCACATCCAGCGTGTACCCGCCGCCCCACGGCTGGACGCGCGTCACACGCACAATGCTCACCCCCGCGGGCACGTTCGCCTGCGCCAGCGCCACATAGGTCGGGTCTTCAAGATCGGCCAGAGCAGAGTTCAGCACCGTGCCCCCCGGGGTCAGAATCGAAACTGTCACGTTGTCGTCGCCCCAGATGCCCGACTCGAAACGCACGCGCAGCTCGCCCGCCGTGGCCCGGTTCACGCTGAAATAGTCGTCGAAATCAAGCAGTTTCAGCGTGCTCGTGCCCAGCGGCAGCGCCGCGGGCGTCCCGAGCGTGTCGTTCGGCTCGAGCGCATCATCGATCGCCGGTCCGTACTTGGCGATGATCGCGTCCTTGTCGCCCTGGCTCATGAAACTGCGGTTGCCGATCGAGGCGTTGAACTGCTCAAAGCCCGGCGCGGCGTCGATCACCGTGCACGTGCTCGGGCACGTGCAGTTCGAGAACGCGCAGCGGCTGTAGTGCATGATGCTCGAGAAGTTGTACGGGCCGACCACGTTCAGCCCCTCGGCGTCGGGCAGGTCAAAGTTGAACTCCCGCCCCGCCTGAATGTTCTGGCTGTTGATCACCACGTACTCGTCGCGGTCGAATCGCTGGTGGTGGTGCCACTGGCCCAGGGCGTGGAAGAACTCGTGGCAGATCACCATGCGGGTGGACCACGAGACCATGTTCAGGCTTTGCGCGCCGCCGATCTGGCCGACGAACGAACTATTTCCCGTGCTGTTGCGCACATTGATGTAGTTTGGCTCGGTCGTCCGCGGGACGAAAGTCACGTTCGCAAACGTTGAGATCTCATCCAATGCGATCCGCGTCCGGTCGCGGTTGATCTGCAGCACGGCGGGGTCGAACGCGTACGGCACGATCCCGCCCGGCCAGAGGTTGGTCTGCCACATCGAACGCTCCTGGCCGGGGAGCAGCAGCATCTCGCAATCGCCCGAAGTTCCTTCAACCACCACGGGCCACAGCGGGTGTGGCGGATGGTGCGGGGCCTGCTCGGCGACCGGCGCGGGGGCCGCGAGCGCCGACGCCGGGGCCAGCGCGAGAACGGCTAGGGATAGAACACGAGCGGAATGGATGTAGCGTGCCATGCCCTATCTGTAACGGGGCCGACGCCGGCGGACAACCGGCTTGACGGTTGAAATCCAGGCCACATTTGGGGCACTCGCCGGCGATGGGTCGTGCAGACGCGGTAGGTCGACGTACCAAGCGTGCCGCACGGAGATGGCATGCCTCCCCAAGTCGGAATCGTCGCGAAACGGCGATGCATCTCAATGAAGTGCAACTCCGGTCCAACTGGTGCCTTGTTCCTTCGCGATACCATGAATGGCCGGCGGGCATGGATCGCCCATCTACCAAACATGCGAAACACCATCGCCCGACGCCTGAGATTTGAGAGGAGATTGAGTGTGGATAACACAGCAGCCGACTTGACATTGCTGGGGGGGGGGGTAGGGTGATCAGTGTTCCGCCAGTTCCACACCCACCCCGGAGGTCCTCATGAAGCTCGCACCCCACTTCCTGATCGCTGCGACCGTATGTGTTCTTTCGATCAGCGCTTCGGCTCAGAGCGTGAGTACGGTCCGGGCACCACGATTCCTCGAGGGCGACTGGAGGTTCGTTGCAGACTATCAAGCAGGTGTCGTCCGCAGCGTGCTCGCGTGGCGTGCCCCCGGCACGCTCACTGGTAACAACCTCGGGGTGCTGTGGTTCATCAAGAATCAGAATGGGACTTGGAGCTCGTGGTCATGGCCGGCTCCCGAAGTCGGCCCCGCCGTGTGTTCGATCCGAGCCATCCAGGGAAACGCCGATTCATTCGCCGACCAGCCTGACCTCAACCTCGCCGCGATCAACTGCGCGGGCAGTGTTGCGCCCGTACCGGTCGAGAAGGGCCTTCTCCAATCCGATCCGCTGCTGCCCGTCATTGGCTCTGCAACGGACCCGGGCGCGTTGGTCCAAGCGTTGACCAATGCCGGTTGGCAAGCCGCACCCGATCTCAGCGAAATGATGGCCAGTTCCAGGATCATTTGCCAGAACGTTGTTGAGATTGACGATATTCTGGACGGCGTGCAATACCGAACGCTGGAGAAGATGGACCAGATCACGCCGGCGGACTTGGTCCCTTGCCGTTTCAGTTTCTCGGAATGCACCGGCTGTGAGTACACCTACACCGGCGTGACCGCGACCGGTCCTTGGGTCATCACGAGCGGCAACTGCATCAATGGAACCCGTCGGTGTGAGTACAAGCGAAACGCGACCGCCACCCAGAACACGACCGGCATCCGCACAATCATCTGCATCCGATGTGGTGCCAACGGGTCCACCGTCACTGGCCACGAGTATGCGACTTCCCTCGTTCCATGCACGCAGACCTGTCCTGCAACGCCCGAGGGCGAAATCTCATTCATCCCGGATTAACCCATGGACACCGGATATCATGCCCCCGGCTTTTCGGAACGCACCGCTGATCTAACGGAGCCGCAGACGTTTTGTCGCCGGCGTTCGCCGCACTGGCTCGTCAGTATGCTCGGCTTGATCTGCGTTTCACTACTTTGGGGCGTTGCATCATCGTTTGTTCAGGCTCAACTCACGTCCGCACCCGCCTTGGGCGCTATCGCATCGACATCGCGATGGGTTGCCAATCGCGTCCCGGGGGGAGCCGCCACGGAATGGAATGGCTCCGACACGGTTGCGCCGCTAGCCGTCCGTTTCCGGCCGTATCGTGTGCTTGTCAACGAACTCGATCGGCCAAGTGAGTTGACGCTTCTCGGGCCGTGGATTCGGACGATCAACCGTGATTTCCGCGCACTTGATGTGACCCCTGGGACCCTGCCATTTTCAGGCGGAGGCGGGTCGGGCTCAGCGAGCGAGGTTTGTCGGGAGTTCGAAGCCTGGAGCGCTGAGTGGTTTGCGTCGAAGGCGTATTTCGCTCTTGTGATCGTGCCCTTTGTGGCATGGACCATGACGCCCACACGACTGGCGATCCTCTTTCTTGCTGTTTCGTTGGTCGGTGCTGCAGTCCAATCCAGGCGAAGGGGGGGTGGAGTCGGAACGCTGCATCCAGCACAAGGGGTGGCGATCAGGGGTTTCGCGCTTTCGCTCGCTCTGCCGGCGATTTCGCAGATCGTGTACGCGTTTTGGTGTGCCTTTGACCGTTCACAAATGCCCCATGACGGGCCGAACATCGTGTCGTTCGGCCCGTTCGCCTACTACGTCATTTGTGCGGGCACCGTCGCGCTCGGACTTGCGATAAGCCAGCGGATTGGCCGTCCCTTCACAGCGCATCCTCAGGACGGCCTCATCGCCTCAAGCCGTCTTGATCGCTGGCTTGTCATCGCGGCCGGCTTCTGCTTCCTTTGGCCGATTGTCTCGGCTTGGGTGAATCTGCTCTTGCCCGGTACCGACGGACGGCACTGGCTCCCGTTCTAGACGGCGCGACCCCCGTGCGATCAAACGACCCGCTCAGTTCATCTGCTCCGCCATCTTGACGATGCGGTCGATAATCGGCGTCTCGTTCACCTTCCACCGCAGCACGCAGCGTTCGTTGATGAACACCGTCGGCACGCCGCGGGCGCCGGAGCGCTGGAACACCTTGCCGTTGGCCACAAGGATGAACATCACCTCGTCGAGGTCCATGTCCGTCTTGAGGGTTTCGAGGTCCAGCCCCGCCGCCGCCGCGGCCTCGGGCAGACGCGACTCGTTGTACTGCCGCCCGTTGGCCATCAGCCAGTCGAACATCTTCCAGTACGCCACCTGCCCGCCCAGACGCCCGGCCGATTCCAGAGCCCGCGCCATGCGGCAGCCCGGCACCTTCTCCGGCGGCTGGTTCATCACGTTGCACGTCTCCCGGGCCATCCGCGGCAGGAACGTGATGCTCACATCGCTGCGGCCCTTCACTTCCTTCTGGATCGCCTCCCAAAGCAGTGGCGTGAACTGCTCGGAGAAGTCACCGAACAGGGTGACACGGAGCTTCGCATTCGCGGGGCCGGAGGGGAACATGGGCATGCCGCGGTCGAGATTCTGCTTCGGCCACCCGCGCCAGTCCTCCACGGCTTTGTCGAGCGCGCCCATCGGCCGATCCACCGTGGCGGACGCGGGCTGCGGGTTGGTCGCGGCGACGGCCTCGATGTAGCGGCGCACGGCGTTGGGGGCCTGCCACGCCTTGAATTCACGCCCGTTCACGAACACCATGGGTGTCGAGAAAATGCCGTAGGTCACCGCCTCGTCGATGTCCTTGTGCACCAGCGCGAGGGTTTCAGGGCCGCTCATCACCTTGATGAACTCGTCGGGGTTGTAGTTCATCGATTTCAGGCCGGCGACGAGCTCCTCGTTGGTGAACGATCCCGGGGTGTCGTCGCCGTTGGTCTGGCGGTCAAACAGCCAGAAGTGAAACTGCCAGAACCCCGCGTTGCCGCGGAGCATCCCCGCCGCCTCTGCCGCCCGCGCCGCCCAGCACGCGTTGGGGTGCATCAGCGTGTCGAAGTACTTGTTGCACGTCTTGTCGAAGGCGAATTGCTTGTGGCTCACCGAGACATTCGGCATGTCCTTCACGACCTGCTTGAGTTCCGCCTCGACGCGCTTGCAGTCCTTGCACTGGTAATCCGAGAACACCACCACGCGGATCGGCGCTTCGGCGGGGCCGAGGCGGTACCGCCCGGTGAACCCCTCCTGCTTGAGCGTGTCATCGCCCGGCACGGGGACATCGAGCGAGATGGGCGGGAAGTCCTTCTGGCGGATCGACGTGGACGGTGCGGGCTCGGCGGGCTTCGGCGCGGACTGCTGGGCCGCCGCCTCCGCCTGCATCGCGGCGATCTCCGCGGCGAGGCTGTCCTCCTGCTTCGCGGCCTTCTGTTCCTGAGCGCGGGCGTCGAGTACGCCCATCGCAGCCGACGACGCGAAGAACACCGTCCCCGCCGTCACGACCGCCTTGAGGAACCCGGGTGATCGTCGCGAGCCGGCTCGGGTGCCGATCTCGGCGGCGAGCCAGAACACCAGGTTGCAGGCGTGCGACGCGAGGCAGTATTTGCAGAGGTACTGGTTCATGTTCGTGAGCATCATCACAAGGTAGAAACCCGACGCGAGCACGCCGAGACGGGCCATGTGGACCACCGACGACGGCACGCGCCGCCCGACGATGACCCACGCCGCGAGCATGGAGATAAAAAACGCGAGCCCCAGGAACGACACGGGCCAGCCTTGTTCCAGGGTCGGACCGACCCCCGGAACCGTGAAGGGCAGTTTCCCGAGGGCCGACGCCGTGGCCTTGGCGCAACCGGAGTTCGGCCCGCACCCCGGCAGCCCCTCGCCCAGCCAACCGAGCCTGTCAGCGACCAGCATTCCCGAGGCCCCGCACGCCCCGAGCAGGGCAAGGAGGCCAAGCCCCCACGCCGCCACCGGGATGGGGTTGGCCCCCTTCGGTTGGGCAATGGGGGGCGGGGGCTGGTTCTTGGACTTGGGCACGCGGGTGGCTCTTTGGGGGAACTGACTTCCAGGTCGGGCAGGAGGACGGTCGGCCGAGAGTGTTCACCCGGCGGGGCGTCGTGTCCGAAACAAAGTTCGGCGAGGCCGATCGAGGGGCTTTCTTGAGGCGGGTTTATCGGGTAGGGTCAAGCGTGGGGGTTGAACGGTTCACGGCGGTCGTTGGGTTGGGTGGTCTGGAACAAGGGAATACACATGGTAAAGCGTTTTACTTCGGCCGGGTTCCTTGTTGCCGCACTCGCCGGCTCCGCCGCCGGGCAGGCCCCCATCAACGTGGCCTTCCTGTGGCACATGCACCAGCCCATCTACTACCCCTACGAGACCATCGTCCAGACCCAGGCCGCCACCCGGTACTCCTTCAACGTGCTGGACATCCACAACCAGCGTTTCGGGCCGTACACGACTTGGCCGCGTAACGCGGTGCAGACGGGGGCCAACGCGGGGCTTTCGCATCTGGGCGCGAGCGTGTCGTTCACCGGCTCGCTCATCCAGAACCTCAACGCCATGCAGGCGGCCGGGATCAACGGCGGGATGTGGAACAACTGGCAGTCCGGCTACAACCAGGGACGCGCCCTGCTCACCAGCCTCGGAAATCCCCGTCTCGACCTTGTGGCGTTCGGCTTCTACCACCCGCTGATGCCGCTGCTCGACACACGCGACATCCAGATGCAGGTGAGGCTGCACAAGCACATCTACGCCCAGACATGGGTGAACGGCGGCACCTACGCCAAGGGGATCTTCCCGCCCGAGTGCGCCTTCAACACGCGCATCATCCCCGCCCTGGTGAGCGAGGGGATTGAGTGGTCGATCGTCGACAACATCCACTTTGACCGCGCCTGCGTCGGCTACCCGCACACCAACGCGGCCAATCTCTACTCGCCCAACAAGGCGGACCAAGTGAACCCCGACCCTTCGCTGAACGGCGGGGCATGGGTGCAACTGAACAACTTGTGGGCCCCGTCGCGCGTCAGCGCTCCCTTCGGTTACCAGCCCGCGTTCGTGCAGCACATCGACCCCGCCACAGGCGCGCCCACCCAGATGATCGCCGTCCCCGCGGCCCGCTACGAGGGCAACGAGGACGGCCGCGGCGGGTACGGCGCGTTCCTCTACCAGACCGTGATGGATCAGTACCGCCAGTACAACACCGATGCGGCACGCCCCATGCTCGTTCTGCTGCACCACGACGGCGACAACTTCGGCGGCGGCTCCGAGGGCTACTACAACGGCAACTTCAACAACATGGTGAACTGGGACGCCGGCACGGCGAACTACACGACCACCACGGTGCAGGACTACCTGCAGCGATTCCCCGTGCCGCAGAACGCGCTGATCCACGTCGAATCCGGCTCCTGGGCGGGCGCGGATAACGGTGACCCGGAGTTCAAGAAGTGGCTGGGTGATCCCAACGGCGTGGGCTGGTCGCCCGACCGGAACTCGTGGGCCGTGATGACCGCCGCACGCAACCGCGTCTACACCGCCGACGCGATTTCGCCCTACACCTCCGCCGCCAACATCATCAACAACGCGGGCACCAACACCGACAAAGCGTGGCGCTTCCTCCTCTGCGGCCAAGCCAGCGACTACTGGTACTGGGACGGCAGCGGCGAGCCGTGGGACTCGAACGTCACCGTCGCGTGCAACCAGGCCACCTCGTTCGCCGACCTTGTCATCGCCGGGGCTCCGCCCAGCGCCGACACCGTCCCGCCGGCGGTCTTCGTGCCGCAGCGCGACCCCTACAACCCCGGCGGCGAAGAGTTTGGACAACCGCAGCCCTCCACCTTCACCGTCTGGACCTACGCCTACGACGTGAGCGCCGTGCAGACCATCAACCTCAAGTGGCGTGCCGACAACGACGGCACGAACCCGCTGAACTCCACGCAGAATGAGACGTATGCCGGCGGCGCCGAGGTGGGCGCGTGGAACACCCTGCCCATGACCGCCGGGCCCACCCCGCCCCGCCCCTCGAACATCGTCGCGCCAACCCACATCGCCACCTACTACTCCGCACAAGTAAGCGGGCAGACCAACAAACTCATCGACTACTACGTCGAAGCCGTTGACGGGCGCGGCAACCTCTACCGCAGCGACATCCAGCACGTGTGGGTCGGCCAGAACGCCCCGCCGCCCTCGGACCGCGTCACGATCACACCCGCCACGCCGCAGGCCGGGGGCACGGTGACGGTGTCGTACGACGCGGCGGGCGGGCCGCTCGCGAGCGCGAACCCCGTGCGCATCCACTTCGGCTTCAACAACTGGGTCCAGGTGAACCCCACCGACCCCGCGATGACCTTCAACACGAACACCCAGCGGTGGACATACACGCTGAGCATCCCGACCAGCGCGAACCAGCTTGATTGCGTCTTCAACAACGGCGCCGGAACGTGGGACAACAACGCCGGGCAGGACTGGCACTTCGCCGTCACGCCGGTGGCCCCCCCGCCGTTCACGCTCGACGGGGTGCTCGACCCCGGCGCGACCCTGCTCACGTCGTCTGCCAACAACGCCATGAAGATCTGGGCCAAGGCCAGCGGCACGGTGCTGTACCTCGCCATCCCCGACGCGGGCGAGGGCAACGATCACTTCGTGTATCTCGCGGGGCAGTCTGGGCCCGGGGCCATGGTGAACGCCAACTGGGCCAAGGCTGGGCAGATCGCGCAGTGGGGCGCGTTCCTCGCGGATGAGAACAACAACGACTTCGAGGGCTGGTTCGACGCCACGGGGAACCTCGGCGCGACGACCGGCGTGAACGGCGGCGTGCTCGAGGGCACCATCGACCTCGCAACAGAGTTCGGATCGATGCCCGCCGCGATCTACGTCGCCGCGGCGGCGTACGGCAACAACGACGGCGGGGCGCTGGTGCTCAACGCGCAGGCCCCGCCCGCCACGGCGTTCCAGAACGGAAACATCGAAGCCAGCGAGTATCTCGCCGTCCCGATGAGCCTGCTGCTCCCCCCGCCGCCCCCCCCGGTGTGCGCGGGTGATCTGAACGGCGACGGGCAGCGGAACGTGGCGGACCTGACGGTGTTCCTCGGCGCGTTCGGGACCAACGTCACCCCCGGCACCTCGGGCGACCTCAACAACGACGGCGTGGTGAATGTGAACGATCTCACGGCGTTCCTCGGGTTTTTCGGCGTGGCATGCCCGTGAGCGTTTGGCCGCGCCGATCCCGGCGCAATCGTCGTCTGATAACGGAAAAGCACCCGCGGCGAACGGCAGAGCACGGGTCTCGAGCGCGGCTGTGCCATCCTGTCGGGGTGGATGCCGCCCCCGATTGAGCCCATGAAGCAAGCACCCCGCGCTCCGGCCCGATGGTGCCTGCATGAAGCTCAACGCATCCGCCATTCGCCGTGCTCTCGCACCCGCAGCGGTCCTCACGCTCTGCGCCTCGGCCGGTGCCGACGCCAGCAGCCCCACGATTCTCGTGCTCGGGAACCGAACCGACGTGACGCCTACGGTGGGTCTTTCGGGCGTGCAGTACCGGGGGTGGGATTCGGGCACGAACACCTGGGGCTCACCCGCGGCCATCTCGGCGTTCAACTCCTCGGGCGCGTGGGTGGTGGCCCGCAACTGTCCGACACGCAACGAGACGGCGGCCATCACCATCTCCCGAACTCAGGCGCTCACGCTCGCCACGTTCGATGGCACGTCGTGGGACGCCGGGACGCTCCTTTGCTCGCAGGTCGGTGAGTCGTGGGGCAACCGCGGCGCCGACATGATCTACAACAACAACGGGACCCTCATCGCCGCGTGGTGGGACTACGCGAACGCGCGCGTCGGCTACCGGGTGGGGTCGACCACCGGATCGTTCACACTGCCCACCAGCGACCACGTCTCGTGGGTCACGCTGGTGCCCCGGCCCGCCAGCAGCCAGGCCCTCCTGCTGGTGCTGAACAACCAGTCCAAGCTGTACGCGAGTGTCTTCAACGGCACGTCGTGGGGCACCGCCACCGAGATTGCGTCGGGGCTTCCGTCCAACGCGTACGAGTCGTTCGCGGGCGAGTACTTCGGCAGCCCATCGAGGCCCGTTGTGGTGTACGGTCAGGCGACCGACACCACTCCCCGCTTCCGCATCCTGACCTCGGGTGCATGGTCGGCCGAGCAGTCGATATCCGCCAGCAATACCGGCTTTCCGCGTGTGTTCCGACTGGTTCGCGATCCGGCCTCCCGCGATGTGCTGATGGCGTTCTCGTCTCAGACAACCAGCGCCAACGAACTCAGCGTGGCGCGATACTCCTCGGCCGGATGGACTGGCTCGGCCCTCTTCAACGCCGCGAGCCTGCAGTTCGCCGACCGCCGGTGCTTCGACGTCGCCTTCGAGCCCGGCGGCACCAGCGGGCTGCTGTGCTACGCGGCCGGCGGCACCGGCAACGTGCGCTACCGAACCTACGACGGATCGGCATGGTCCTCCGAGGGCGCGGGAAGCAACGTCGCCAGCACGATCTGCGTGTGGGGCCTGTTCACGGGCTCGGCGTCGGGCGAGATCTTCGCCATGCCCTACAATACCACCAACTTCCTTAACGGCGCGCGCTGGAGCCGGGACCCGAGCGGCGTCGGGTCCATGTCGTCGCACACCCAGCTCGCCAAGACGCTCGACGGCAGCCAGAAGGCCCGAGCCTTCATGATCGCGGGACCTGTGACCGCGCTGCCCAGCGAGGACGAACAGGAGCCGGCGCACATTGTGCGGTGGAGCGAGGCGTCGGCGCAGCAGTAGACCGTTGATCGCTCGACGTGATGACAAGCGGGAGCCTTAGCCGCCGGGAGGTCCGGGCGGGGGAAGGCAGAGCCCGCCGAAGCGGCCCAGGAACCGCGTCAGGTCCGCCGTGTTGACCACGCCGTCGCCGTTCAGGTCGGCGCCTGAGCAATCGGAGAAGGTCGGCTCGCCGAAGCGGCCGAGGAACCGCGTGAGGTCGGCGGTATCGACGCGGTTGTCATCGTTGAGGTCGCCGGGGCAGGCCAGGCTGGTGGAGAGCACCGCGGTGTAGTTGTTGGCGCCGGCGCAGGTGGCGTTGCCGCTGCTGCTGAGCTCGATCCCCACGAGGTAAGTTCCCGGCGCGAGGTGGTACGTCACGCAGTCGTTCTGGCAAGAGCTCAACGACTTGAACTGGAAGATGATGGGTGCCGGGCCAATGTCACAGAAGGGTGACGACGTGATGGCGATGGTCGTCGGCTGGGGCGAGGTGGCGCACCAGGTGATGAACCGGTTGTTGGGGATGTTGACGGAGTAGAAGTCGATGTCCCTCGACAGGCCGGCGCCTGCGGGGCTCAGGGTGCCGCACACCGTCGCGCCGCCGCAAGAAAGGGGCTGGCCGTTGGTGCAGAAGCCGTTGGCGCTGAAGCCGCAGATCTCGTTCTCGGCCACCGCGCCCGACGGGCAAGTGGCGCAGTCGGGGTTGCACTCGAGCAGCACGATGTACTTGTCGATGTCCGCCGGGTTCTTGGCGGCGATCTGCACCCAGAACTCGCGGCCGACTTCGATTCCGGTGAAATCCAGCCCGGACAACCCGCCGGGGCCGGCGTCGTCATTGCAAGCAAAGAGCGAGAGGGCGCCGCAGCCAGTGCCGATGCGTGCGCTCATCAACGTGTTGTCGGTGCCCGCGCCGTTGGTCGCCAGCAGGCGGAGGCGCATGTTCGGATGCCCGGCGGTGAACTTTACCCACGCCGAGTTGAAGCCCTGCGTCACCGGCCCGCCGCCCAACGCACAAGGGAAAATGGGGTCGCCCGGGGCGGTGGTGCAGATGCTCAGGTCCACCTCGACCGAGGAGTTGCACGCCAGATTGAGCGCGCCCTCGCACTCGTCATAGGCGGGCCGGCAGTCGATGTTGAGCGAGTACGTGCCGACGTCGGCGGCCGCGTACGCCCCGAGTTGGACGCGGTAAGTCTGGCCGATCACGAGGTTGTTGATGGTGATGACCGAGAAATTCCCGGTGCCCGAGTCGTCGTCACAGGCGATCTGGGTGTTAATGCCACAGTCGGCGCCGGTGTAGACAGCGAGGAGCGAATCGTCCGCCGCACCGGTGCCCGACGTGGTGAGCGTCACGCGGGTGCCCTGGGCGATGAACGAGAACCACGCGGTGTTGAAGCCGCGGGCCGGGGAGGGCACGCGGCAGGTGAACACCGGATCGAGCGTGTTGCTCGTGAAGTCAGCGAGGTTGACTTGCACGGTGGTGTTACACCCTAACTGAATCGCGTCGCACGGCTCGTCGCCGGGAGGGCCGAAGCCGCGGTCCGAGCCCTGCGCGGAAGCAGCGGAGGCGGAGGCCGCGAGCATGATCGCGGCGGCGCGGAGCAGGTGATTCCAGGTTCTC
>CAYZFW010000027.1:0-13164 GCA_964477615.1 uncultured Phycisphaeraceae bacterium
CCGCGACGGACGCGCGCTGCGGACAAGGACCATGAGGAGCGAGACCTTCGGCGATCCATGAAGCCAGCCGGCTTGCTCACTCGCCGAAACCGCCCGCTACCTCGAGGTCGCCGGGGCCGCCCTGGGAGATGAAAAGAGGCCTCGCGACGCGGGGCTTCTTGCCGTCGATACGGGGGGCACGCCGGAATCGTGGGGTCCCGCCCGGCGTGTCATGCAATCTCACGCCGCGCCGACGCTGCTGCAATTCTCGTCATCCGATCCGTCGGGGAGAGTACCTTGAGCCGCAATCTCTCCAGCATCCTCGCCGACACAATCGCCCCGCTGCGGGCGGTGCTGCGACCGCTGGGCTCGCCGCGCATCGGCATCGTGCTGATCGCGGCGTTCGCCATGTACGCCGGGTTGGCAAGCCTGCCGCTGCTGGCGGCGGCCGAGCCGGGCGGCGGTTTCATCCGTGTGCCGCTTCGCTCGCTGGCGTGGATCGACAAGACCGAGGGCGAGTGGTTCGCGTGGTGGCCGTCGGTGGCGATGCTCGTCGGCATCGTCGTCAATATGACGGTCTCGATGCTGACGCGCGTGGCGTGGACGTGGCGCAAGGTGCCGGTGCTCCTCACCCACGTCGGGGTCGCGGTGCTGGCGCTGGGATCGGCGGTGTACGCGTCGCAGAAGCGGGAAGGCCAGATTGTCCTCACCGCACCGATGGAGAGCGCCGGCGAGCCCGCCCAGCCAATCACCGAGATGACCGACGGCAACGGTCAGAACCCCCGCGCGATCCCCGGCGTCTCGCTCGCCTTCCGCGATCTCACCATTGACTCCATCCCCGGCACCGATCTCGCGCGTCAGGTCACGCTGGCTGTGCGGGCGGTCGAACGAGGCGTCGCCGCGGAACGCGCCGTGACGCTGAACAACCCGCTGGTCCTGAGCGGGCTGTCCCCGCCGACGTGCGACTGCTTGATCCGTGGGCCGATCGAGCGTGCATGGCACACGTGGATCAATCCCGTCCGCTGGAAGTTCTCCATCGCCGGGTGGGACCACGAGGGGTGGCTGATGTCGCGCGAGGCGGTGATCGCCGGCATGGCCGACCGTCCGCACGCGGGGTTCGTGGTGCTGGGGGTGGGCAACACGCCGGGGGTTCGGATCATCGGTGCCGGTGCGGTGATGCTGCTGGTGGGCGCGGCGTGGGCGCTTCTGGTTGCGACGTTTCGCGGCCCTCTCGACGACCACCCGAGCCGCGGTTCGTATCGGCATGGCCCTGTGTACGAGACGCGGGACTGTGCCACGGATCGGTCCGCCGGTCCGTGCTTCCCCCCGAACAACGCAACGAACGACGAGATGGTGGCGCCCCCGGCACTGACCCGCGGGCGGGTCAGTGGCATGTGGACTCTTCTCGATTGTCTTCGGCGAGCCAACACGGCCACGCTGCGGGTGCTCCGTGGCGTGGTGTGTGTGCTCGTGGTGGCCGCGCAGGCTCCCGCCCAGTCCGCCCTCGACCCTGCCTCCCCTCTCCGCACCGTCCCGGTGCAGTGGAACGGGCGCATCGCCCCGCTCGACAGCGTCGCGCGCGACATCGTCCGTGCGGTCTTGGGGCGATCCGCCGTGACAGCGCGCGGCGGATCGAGCGCCACCGAAGACCCGCTGACCACGCTGCTCGATCTGGTGCTCGATCCTGACGCGGTCGCGGAGCGCCCGATCATCTCAACCACCGGCGTGCGTGTGCCCGCCGGCACGCCCGGATTCTCCAACCCGCTCCCCCGGCTCCTCTCGATCAAGGAAGCCGAGCGGTTGATCGAAGCGCACCGCGCTGTGGCGGGTGCCAACACCGACGACCTCCGCCGCCTGCTCCCGCTTGCCGAGCGGCTGTCGCTGGCGAAGGTGAGCGTGCGCTCGCTGCCGCTCCTCGCCCCGGCGCGGACGCGAGCCCCGGAGGCCAACGCCCTCGCACACCACGACTGGATCGACGCGGAATCTCCCCTCGCCCCGCCGCCCATCGCGGCGGCGATGGAATCCCTCCGCTCCGCATGGCGCGACGCGGACGCACGGCGCACGTTTCTCGCGGCGTCCACGCTGAGCGAAGCGCTGCGCCAGCACAACGATGGTTCGTATCCCAAAGCGCGCGTGTGGTTCGAAGCGTTCATGAACGCCGTGGCACCGATGCGGTGGGGCGCGTGGCTGCTGACCTTTGCCGCCGCGGCGGGGCTGTGGGCGTTCATCGCCCGGCTCCGTGAGCCCGCGCCGGTACCCGGCGAGCCGATGTGGTCCGAGCCCGACGATCCGTCCGTTGCCGGCACGCTGCACTCGTGGCTTTTCGGGCTCGGCTGGCTGCTCCACGCTGTAGGCTTCGCGTCGCGCTGGGTGATCGCCGGGCGGCTCCCGATCCAGAACCAGTACGAATCGATGCTTGGATTGTGCCTTGCGGCGACCACCGCCGCCGGGGTGTTCGCGTTGCTGGCCCCGCGCCGGCTCGCACGACAGGCGGGCACGCTCACCTTCGCGGCCAGCGTTGTGGCGATGGTGGTGCTGTGGGCCTCTCATGCGCTGCCGATCCCCGGCGTTGCCGTGGAGCCCGAGGCGGCCATCCTCGGCACGGCCACGCTGCTGAAGTACCACGTTTCCACGGTATTGGTGGCGTACGCATTCATCGCGGTGGGGGGGGTGCTGTCGTGTGTGTGGCTGATGATGCGTGCGGTGGCCCCGGGAAGGCCGCACGCCGCCGAGCATCTGGGCGTGGCCATCCCTGTGCTGATCAAACTGGCGTTCTGGACGCTGGCTGCCGGGATCTTGCTCGGCGCGCTGTGGGCCGACCGTTCGTGGGGCCGGTGGTGGGCGTTTGATCCGAAAGAGACGTGGGCGCTGATCACGTGGTGCGTGTACCTCGTGGCGCTGCACTGGCACGCCGCCGAGCCTGCCCGCACGATGACCACCGCGCAGCGCACACGCCCGCTCGCGTGGCTGTGCATCCTCGGCACCGTCATCATGCTGTGGTCGTGGTTCGGCGTGAACCTGCTGCTGCCCGGCCTGCACGCGTATGCCTGACGCATCTCACTCATGAAGCACGCTCGCGATCATCGCCGCTGGACCCTCGCCGACTTCGCCCGCCCCGCGGCCGAACTCGCGCCGGCGCTGATCGGCCACTTGCTCATCCGCATTGATCCCCACGCCGGCCGTCTCGCGGCGGTGATCCTCGAGACCGAGGCGTACACCGGCCCGGACGACCGCGCCTCGCACGCGTTCGGCGGGAGGCGGACGCCGCGTACGGAGCCGATGTACGGCCCGCCCGGCACGTCGTACGTCTACTTCACCTACGGCATGCACCACTGCTTTAACATCGCGTGCGAGCGCGAGGGGTTCCCCGCTGCGGTGCTTGTTCGTGCCGTGGAGCCGGTGGAGGGGATCGAGGTCATGCGGTCGAATCGAACGGCGCAGGGGAAGAAGCCACCGCGCGAAACCGACCTGTGCAACGGCCCGGGCAAACTCTGTCAGGCCTTGGCGATTACCACCGCCCATAGCGGCGTCGATCTCACCGCATCTGCTGAACTCTTTATCGAGCGCCCCGCTCCGGCGTCCGACGCCGGCACCATCACCATCTCTACGTCTCCCCGGATCGGCATCGGAGACAAGGGCGAGTGGACGCTTGCCCCGCTTCGGTTTCATGTTCAGGGCCACCGCGGCGTCGGCACGGGCCCCATGGGCCGGGCTGGCTCGGTCTGATTTCAACGCTGTGCCCGCTCCCCGGCCGATGCACACCCGCAACCACGGATGCGGGGAGCCGCCTAGTGTTCCCCCGCGAGACCGCCGGATGCGTGACCGGCGAACCGTGGTGTGATCGGGACCGTCCGCGACGTTTGTCGGCCCGATGCGAGCAATCCGTATGAGCCCAGAAGCCTCCGTCATTTGGGAAAAGGTCCGCCACAAGGCTGGCAGTTTCCCGCCCGAAGCCTTCGCGTTCGTCCAGGCCGGTCTGCGACACACGGTCGAGACCATCAAGCAGGCCGGCGAGGACGCCCGTGGCGAAGAGGGACCCGACGGCGAGCGGCACATCTCAGGACAGGAACTCTGCTTCGGCCTGCGCGACCTCGCCGTGAGGCAGTTCGGCATGATGGCGCGCACCGTGATGAATGCCTGGGGCATCCGCAGCACGCAGGACATCGGACGGATCGTTTTCATCCTGGTCGAGTCCGGTGTGCTCCGGAAGGGCGACCACGATGCCGCCGAGGACTTCGACGCTGTCTTTGACTTTGAGGACGCGTTTGAGGGTGGGTTGAAGCCGGCGCGGTGATGCTCGATGCGTGCGGACGCTTCGCCCCAGCGCTCTATCCACTCCCGCGTTACGCTGCGGCCATGACGCAGCGGTTCGCCCATTCCATCGCGTTCACATCCGCCGCCCTTGCGCTGGGCGCCTGCACCGGCCCCGACGCGTCTCGGAGCGCCCCGCCCCCGAAGCCCGCCACCATCATGACCACCCTCCGCGATCCGGCGTACACGAACGACCCCGCCCGCTTCGCACGACGCGAAGCCGACTGGCGCAACGGCCCCATCGTCTACCAGGTCTTCGTCGACCGCTACGTCCCGCCGTCAAACCCCGCCGAGAAGGCCGCGTTCTTCCAGCCCCCGCGAACCTTCAACCCCGACTGGACGGCCACGCCGGCCCCCGGCACGCGCGTGCCCGATCTGGGCTGCTATTCGCATGAACTCGAGTTCTGGGGTGGCGATCTCCCCGGCGTGCGCTCGAAGGTCCCGCACCTCCACACCCTCGGCGTCGACGTCCTCTACCTCAACCCGATCCACGCCGCGTACACCAACCACAAGTACGACGCCCAGGACTATGCCGCCGTCTCGCCCGAGTACGGCACGCGCGACGACGTGAAGGCCCTTGCCGCTGACTGCCACAGCCGCGGCATGAAGCTCATGCTCGACGGCGTGTTCAACCACATGGGCAAGACCTCGCCCATGTTCCAGCGCGCCCTCGCAAGCCCCGATGCGCCCGAGCGGGCCTGGTTCGTCTTCGATGATCGTTGCAAGCTCGGTTACCGCGCCTGGTACAACGTGCCGAACCTCCCCGAGATCAACCTCGAGAACCCCGATGTCCGCCGCCGCATATGGGGCGACCCTGACTCGGTCGTCCGCGGCTACCTCAAGGACGGCGTCGACGGCTGGCGGCTTGATGTCGCGTACGACATCGGCTTCGAGTACCTCGCCGACCTCACCCGCGCCGCCCACGCGGAGAATCCCGGGTCGTCTATCGTCGGCGAAATCTGGAACTACCCGGGTGGGGCCGGAGGTCCGGGGGGCGGGAGCTGGATGCCCGCCATGGACGGCCTGATGAACTTCCATCAGCGCCAGATCCTCCTCGACTGGTTCGACGGCAAGATCTCGGGTGCGCGGGCCGCGAATCTGCTTGACTCGATGGTCACCGACACCGGCATCGACCACCTGCTCAAGTGCTGGACCGTGCTGGACAACCACGACACCGCCCGCCTGAAGCACCGCATCCCCGACCCCTTGGTCCGTCGTCTCGCGCGCGTGCTGCAGTTCACGCTGCCCGGCTCGCCGTGCGTCTACTACGGCAGCGAGTGCGAGATGGACGGCGGCGACGATCCGCGCAACCGGGCTCCGATGCGCTGGGACCTCGCCACCGAAGCCAACCCCGACTACGCCTTCTTCAAGAAGCTCGTCTCCATCCGTAAGTCGCACCGGGCCCTCCGCGTGGGCGATTGGACCCGCCTCAGCACCGAGAGGCTCTTTGCCTTCCAGCGCCACACCGACCGCTGGCGCGACACGGTGATCGTGCTGGCCAACGCCGAGGCCCTGCCGGTGAAGGAAGTGCTCCCCGCGCCGGACCCGCGCCTGATGAACTTCGCCCCGATGCGAGACCTGCTCAGCGGCACAGAGGTGAAAATCCGCACCGGCCTGCTCGAAGTGGAAGTCCCCGCCCGCACGGCGATGGTGCTCGTCCCGACCAACTCCGCAGGAGAGCATGGGGTGGAGTACTCGCCGTACAAGCGTGTGCCGTAAGATAGTGACATGATTTCCCTATTCTTAAGGACGCTGCGCATCGTTGCGATCTGGGTTGTGGTAGCGACGCCAATCTCCGTACGGTGTTGCCGCGCGGACACGATTGTCTTCAAGAGCGGGGGTACGCTCGAAGGGCAGGTGCTCAAGGAGTCTCAAGACTCAATCACGTTCATGTTTGGATCGAGTGTGATGAGCATCGATCGCTCACTAGTCGCTGAAGTTCGTCGGGAACCTCTCGATGTCAACAACGAAGCGCCGCTTGGCGAAGAACTCTTGCCCGCATGGAACACCACCATCCAACGCGTGTGCAGCCTTCAGTGGGTGAAGGGCTTCAGGGAGATTCCCGCCACTGTCATCGATGACGGTGTGCTCCGCCTTGTGCCGTACAAGTCATACCGATTCAACCAGCACTTTGAGTTGAACATTTATGGGGATCCTGATTCGCCGGTTTGTGTCGAAATCGGCGTGAGTGGCCCGCTTGCCCGAGACAATGCTGCTCGCACCAAGTGCGTCCAGGTGGCTCGCAGCATCTTCACCGAACCAAAGTACCTGTCAGCCATCAACTCGCTGAACTCAAAAACAGGGACACGAGAGATTGGTCGAGTGACAATCGAGGTGACTCCTCCCGAAGCACCCGATGCCTATGGCGGTTGGTGGATATCTGCGTATCGTGAGAAAGAACTCGACGCGTATCGTGCTTCTGAAAAGGAGATCGAGCAGATTACCGCACCGCTGTCGCGTGCTGTAGAGAATGCAGTTCCTCCACCTCCGGCCGATGCAGCCCCATCCAAGTCGACGCCGCCGAGCGTTCCTCCCAAAAGCGATACCGCCCGAGACTCAGACTCGGCACAGTGGACGCCAGACGACCTGACGTATGCTCGTCCGCCGAGCCGGGATAATCAAGCCGGAGGTCGGGTCTACGTGCGGGGCTACACCAGAAAAGACGGCACGTACGTCCGGCCTCACACGAGGAGACGCTGATATCGGCAGCCACTTCATGTCATTCGCCTCAGGGAGAACAAAGGCGAACGTCGTTTGCAATCTCGCGCACAACAAAGAACACCGCCGCCCCGCGCCCCTACCATCTCCCATGACCCGCGCCCGCACCCGCATCACCAGCGTGTCCCTGCTGCTCGCCCTTGTCGGCCTTTCCGGCTGCTACCGCGAGGTGGTGAGCGCGAAGGGGCTAGGGGCCGCTGCTTATCAGAGTGAGGTCGGCAAGGGGGGGAACTACTCGGGGCTGTCGTTTGATGATGCGCAGCGCGATGAGCGGCCGAGGTATACGGCTCCGAGCGCGGGGCGCGGGGTTTCGAAGTGACGTGTGCGGTGGGAAGGCACTGAAGATGGTTGCGTGTCGTGCGGGTCGCCCGTTGGTGGGGCCGGCGGGTCTTTGATAGTTTGGTCCGTGGTGTGGGCGATTCACCGACGGGCCCGGTGATGACGGGGTACCCCGGCACCTGGAGTGGCATCCTCAGAACACAACGGCACTGACCGGACGGCCGGTGGGTGGTGTGGACGTGTTGTGGCCGCCTGGTTAGAGGATGTCCGAGAATCGCTCGATGAGCCTTGGCGTTGGGACGGCGCGGGGTTCGAGTGACTCGCCGGCGGGGCCGCGGAGTTTGGTGTCGAGTCGGCGCATGTCGGGCATGGCGAAGCCGATTCGCTGTTCGATCTCGGCGACGGTGACCTGGTACATCTTGAACTTGACGAGATCGAGTGATTCCGCGGCGAGTGCTTCGAGTTTGCCGCGGATGAGATCGGCCTGTGAGAGGATGAACGCGTGTGCCTTGACGCGGCCTGCGGCGGCGTCGCGGTATGCGACGATCTTGTAGTACTCGCGGGGGATGCGGACGGGCTTGGTGCCTCGTGGTGCGGCTTTGGGGAGGAACTCGCGGTCGTCGGGCCTGAAGATTGGGCCGCCGAAGAGGGTGACGCGTCCGTTGGCGACGTCGGCCTGCTGGTAGATCTCGTCCTCGAGACTCTTCCAAAGGGCGGGGGCGTGGCGGTTGAATTTGTGGTGCTGGGGTGTGCTGTTGGTGTAACAGAAGGAGTCGTCGTTGGCGCGTTTGGCCTCTGACTTGGGGCCCCAGACGAGGTCTTCGCGTTTGGCGATGTGGCCGCGATCGAAGTCTGTGTCGGCGTAGAGCTCGTTGCCGATCTGCACTTCCTGGGGGAGGCGCGGGTCGGTGTCCCAGTCGATCTTCTTATTGATCGATGGCTTCTCACGCTCGGCGTTGATGTTCCAAGCGGTGACGGCGCAGAGTCGGCGCGAGGCGCGCATGGCGAGCGAGAAGTGGGTGTAGTGGGTGTATCCGTTGCGTTCGGCGCCGACGATGTCGCGGCGGGTTGTCGCGGTTGGGGTTGGTAGGGCGATGCGGGTGCCGAGGAAGTTGTCGTCGTATCCGTCGCCGCCGAAGGTTCGGCCGGCGGCGGACGCGGTGGCGGAGGCGGGCTGGCGGCCGGGCCTGGGTGCGGCTCGTGGGGGGACTTCTGCGGGGGAAGAGCCTGGGGGCGGTGGGGGCGGGAGCAGTGAGACGGCGAGCTTCTCGAAGACGGCTTCGGCGTTGCAGGCGAGGGCGAACTCCGGGCTTTGCTCGCTCGACTCGCCGGCGAAGTGGAGGCCGAGCATGATGTCGGTGATGGTCTGGTTGGCGGGGTCGACGGCCATCCATGCCGAGCCGGAGTCTCCGCCTTTGGAGATCTCGCCGTCTCCTGGGAGGTGCCTCGGGTGGGGTCCGATTTCGAATCCGCCGACGATGACGGCGCGGTCGTCGTATTCCATGCGTGTCTGGACCTCGATTCGTGTGACTCTTCCCCATGTGACGGCGGTGGTTCTACCGGACTTGACGACGGTGTCGCCGAGTTCGGCGCGTCCGAGCCTTGCGGGGATGACGCCCTTGAGGCCGATGACCTCGGGGTTGGTGGCGCGTCCCTCGATGGTGGCGACGGCGCAATCGCCGGCGGCGCCGAGGTGGCTGCGGAGCAGCTTGCCGGCGAGGTTTCCGTCGAGTCTGTTGTCGTCGTGCGGCCCCGGCTGCACGACGGTGTCGCCGATGGCCCCGCGGCTGGTATGGAGGACGTGCCAGTTGCTGAGCATGAGGGGCTGGCCGTTGGAGCGGTCGTAGACGATGGCACCGAGGGTGCCGGCGGTGCCTTTGGGGTGGGAGATGCTGAGGCCCGGCTGGAGGACGTCGCGTCGGCTCTTTCGCGGATCGGGCTCCTTGAAGGCCTCCGGGAGGACCTCGAAGGCGCATTTGAACCGGCGCTGCACGACGTCGGTGGGGACGAGCTTGCCGTCGATCTCGAACGTGGCGGGGATCATTCGTGATCCGACGCTCTCGAGCGACTCCGGGGCCATCTTCCGGTCGACGGTGAATTGGATGCACTTGTTGTTATCGAGCGGTGAGCCGGGTTTGTGCTTGATGCCGATGCCCACGGAGTTGATATTCGGCACGTCGAGGAATCGCACGGCCTCGCGGCGAACGAACTTGCGCATCTTGTCGAGCGAGGGCTCCGGGGCGGTGGTGCGGCGGGGCTTCTCGCGCTTTGGGGTGGTGCTCCTGGACGAGCGGGTGCGTGACGGTGTGCGCTTTGACTTGCGTGCCACGGCTGTTCCTCGGTGTGCTGAGATGTGGTGTGGGTGGAGCCGTCCCGCGTGCGGGAGTACGGTGCGGGCCAGTGTATTCGATTGAGCGCGTTTTTCTTGTTTGGCTGCGAAGTGAGGTTGGAGATGCTTGTGTAAGCGTGTACCTCATATGCGGCTGGTGATATCTGGTGGATAAGTAGCCTGATGTGCCTCGGTTATGATCTGTGGATATGCAGAGCAGCTCGCGAGAATCGTCCGGGTCGGAGACGGCGCTGAATGGCGGCGGTGCGGGTGCCAACCGGGTGGAACGACTGCTGGGGCGGCTGCGGGTTCCGCTCATTGTGGTGGGGCTGGTGCTCCTGCTGGGTTCGTTGGTCGCTGCGGCGTTTCAGCCGGTGCGGGGCGATGCGCTTGCGGTGGTGGAGGGGTGGACTTCTGTTGATTGGTGGGTGCGTCCGGTGGAGCGGAACGCGTACCAGCGTGCGGCGGCGGTGGAGGGGAAACTCAACGACATTCAGGCGTTGCCGAACACGGACGAGGTGTTTGCGATCGGTGACGGGGGGCTGGTGATCCACTCCAGGGACGGGGGCGTGACGTGGACGAAGCGGGAGGACATCGCGGGGCTGCTTCAGGCGTCTGATTATGTGAAGGGCATCGAGCGTCTCAACGAGATGCTGATCGGCGGCGTTGCGATTGCACCTGGCGGTGACATAAAAAATGCGGCGAATAGTGGGTCCGAAGTGCCTAATCGCGCCGTTGAGCCGCAACCGGCTGCGCGACCTGCTGCGAATCCGGCGCAGTCGATGCCGGCGTCGTCGCCGCAGGGCACGGGCAAAGCCGATGATCGCGACGGCGCTTTGTTGAAGGGGGCAGGTGGCGAGCCTCAGAGCTCACCGGTTCAGTCTGTGCCGCTGGGCAAACAGGGAGAAGCCGGTAAGGGACCGGCGAATCCGGCCACGGTTGAGGCTGGCGTGCCGGATGTGTCGCAGCGTGGGGCTTCGGGTGTTGATGGGAAGGATGGCGGGGGTGATGCGGCGGACGTGGATCCGCCGGTGCTGCCTCGGTTGAATGATGTGTTCTTTCTGCCGCCGCCGAACGAGCGGTATGGGTGGATTGTCGGGGATCGTGGGACGATGCTGCGGACCACGGATGCGGGCAAGACGTGGGCGGTGCAGAACATTCCGCGGGGGCCTGTGCGGACGCAGAGTGGGGCCTTGTCAGATTTCACGGCGGTGGCGTTTCGCGATGCGCGATCCGGTTACGTCGCGGCGGATCAGTACATGTACCGGTGCACCGCTGCTGGGGATCAACCGGATGATCTCACGGTGACGGCGTGGTTGGATGTGCGGCGGCCTGTGTCCTCGATCGTGCTGGACGGGGTGTCGAGGGTGATGTTGTTCGCGGCTTCGGGGGAGTTCATTGAGGGGTTCGAGGGTGAGAAGAGTGCTGGGACGGGTTCGTTGACGACGAGAGGCCTTGCGTTTGTCGATCTTGAAACATTGAACATGGGACCGGGAGCAGAGTGGTACTTGCCTGCGTGGACGAGCACGCGTGTGGACACGGTGGAGGCGGCGATCGGGTCGGATCGACCGGTCGTTGTGGCGTCGAGCGAGGGGCGGGAGTTCAGCGCGCGGTTTGATCGCGGGCCCTTCGCCTGGTTGCTCCGGGTGTTTGAGCGGCCGAAGAGCACGCGGCTGGGATGGTGGCCCTCGTCGATCACGCCGGTGTCGATGAGCCTTGCGGATGATGACCGCGGGTACGCGCTGTGCGGCAACGGGGTGATCTTTGCGACGCGTGACGGCGGGGTGACGTGGCGCACGGGATTGGCGTTGATTGACCAGCCGGCGTTCACACGCAGCGGGCGGTTCGGGCTGGCGGCGACGGGGACCCTGGGGGTGTTCTTGTCGACACGGGATTTCGGGCGGACGTGGGACGCGACGCGTGCGCCGGTTGCGTTCGGTGCCGGTGGGGATGACTGGAAGGGTGCTCCGCGAAGGACGACCTCTGTGGACGACGACGCGGGGGGCAGTGTGGAGCTTCCGCTGCCGTATGCGTTTCCGCCGTGGGGCATTTCGAACTGGGCCGGCGGGCTGTCGGATTCGGCGAGCTTGTGGCCAGGGGAGGAGACGCTCTGGTTCGAGGATGCGAGGGGGGATGTTCTTGTGACGGGTGACGGTGGAAGAACCTGGTCGGCGGTCTCGCGGGTCAAGGGGCCTCAACCGGCGCCGACGAGGTCGCAACGATCGTTCGATGTGTACCTGCGTGACGCGGAGAACCCGTATTCGGATGCGGACTTTGCTCGGCTGGAGCGTGGCGAGTTGTGGCGGCCGTTGGCGTATCGCCGGTTTCCGGCTCCGCTTGTGTACCCGCTGGCTGTTGTGGGTGGGGCGATGGTGCTGGCGGGGTTCCGGGTTCGGGCGAGAGTGCGGCAGATCCGGGAGCAGTTGGAGGATCTGTTCCAGACGGACGCGGCGATCCGGAGCGCGGCGCAGGACACGCTGGGGCACAAGCGTGTTGCCGAGGCGGTTTCGCGGTTTATTCAGAACCCGGGTTCGGGGCTTCCGTTCACGATTGCGATTCACGGGCGGTGGGGGTCTGGGAAGTCGTCGATCATGGAGATGGTGCGGGAGCACCTGCGCGGGGCGGGGTACAGCCCGCTGTGGTTCAACGCGTGGCATCATCAGGACGAGAATCTTTTGGCGGCGCTGTTGGAGTCGGTGCAGAAGCGTGGGGTGCCGCCGCTGTTCACGGCGCGGGGTGTGCGGGTTCGGGTGGTGCTTGGGGTGCTGCGGTCGCTGGCGGCGCTGCGGAATCCCAAGACGTGGTTGTGGTTGGCGGTGCTTTCCGCGTCGGCGACGCTGACGGCCAAGCAGCCGCAGATTCAGGTTTGGCTTGAGGAGATGGCGGCGTATACGGCGGGTGCGTCTAAGGCTCCTGGCGCGGCGCTCGCTTCTGACGATGCCAAGCAGGAGGCGAAGCCCGGGGCGGAGGTGGGGACCGGGATCACCGAGGATGAGGAGAAGAGCGGACAGGTCGAGACCAAGAAGGAAGTGAAGGTCCAGAAGCACACCGAGACGAGCGTCGGAGCCGAGGGCGAGCGGGCGCCTTACCGGGAGACGCGGACGGAGACGATGACGAAGACGCTGCTCAAAGCGGCGGCGGACAACGCGGGGCAGGCGCTGAAGATTGGTGGTGTGCTCTCCGGGCTTGTGGCGGCGTTTCAGTTGTTGTGGCCGGCGTGGAAGCGGATGAATGCGCTGGGGCTGAACCCGGCGGACCTGCTGGCGACAACTTCTGCGGCGCCGGACCTGAAGCAGTTGCAGCGTCAGACCGGGTTCCGGCTTCGGTTTGAGGAGGGTTTCAGGGAGTACGCGGCGGCGCTGCGGCCTCAGCGGCTGGTGATCTTTATCGACGACCTGGACCGGTGCGCCGAGGCGAATGTGGTCAAGGTGCTGGAAGCGGTGAATTTCCTGATGGTTTCGGGCGAGTGCGTGGTGGTGATCGGGATGGACGAGGAGTATGTGCGTGCGGCGGTTTCGCTTCAGTTTGGGAGTATCGCGGAAGAGATG